>JBQCEA010000295.1:0-2516 GCA_051960695.1 Mucilaginibacter sp.
TCATTTGCTCGTAATCGAGCTGTTCTTCTTTATGCATTTTCTGTGTTACTAAGTTAACGTTCTTAACTAGTGACACAGTTTATTTTACACTCTCAGAGACGCAAATATGCGTCTCTACATTATTACCTTAACACTTCTTTTACACGCTCAGCAGCTACTTTCAGCAGGATAGCTGAGTAAACTTTCAGGCCTGAATTATCGATCAGTTGTTTTGCTTCTTCAGCGTTAGTGCCTTGTAAACGTACGATGATAGGAACCGGAATATTGCCGATCTCTTTGTAAGCATCGATAACACCTTGTGCCACACGGTCGCAACGAACAATACCACCGAAGATATTGATCAGAATGGCTTTTACATGCGGATCTTTCAGGATGATGTTGAATGCCGCCTTTACAGTTTCAGCATTGGCGGTACCACCTACGTCCAGGAAGTTTGCCGGTTCGCCGCCTGCTAATTTGATGATGTCCATGGTCGCCATAGCCAAACCTGCACCGTTTACCATACAACCAACGTTACCGTCCAGTTTTACGTAGTTCAGGTTTGATTTGCTGGCTTCAACTTCCATTGGGTCTTCCTCATTGGTATCGCGCATAGCAGCGAAATCAGGATGACGGTATAAGGCGTTATCGTCAAGGTTTACCTTCGCGTCAACAGCCAATATTTTGTTGTCTGAAGTTTTCAGGACCGGGTTGATCTCGAACTGCGAAGAATCTGTAGCCTCATAAGCTTTGTACAGGGCAGAGATAAATTTCACCATATCTTTGAAAGCATCGCCTGAAAGGCCAAGGTTAAAGGCAATTTTACGTGCCTGGAAGCCTTGTAAACCCACTTTCGGGTCGATCTCTTCTTTAAAGATCTTTTCAGGAGTTGAGTGTGCAACTTCTTCAATATCCATACCGCCTTCGGTTGAATACATGATCACGTTGCGGCCTTTTGCGCGGTCGAGCAGTACGCTCATGTAATATTCTTTGGTTTCGCTTACGCCGGGATAGTAAACATCCTCAGCAACTAAAACCTTATGTACTTTTTTTCCTTCAGGACCGGTTTGCGGCGTGATGAGCTGCATGCCCAGAATAGCGCCTGCTTTTTCCTTCACTTCGTCCAGATTTTTTGCCAGCTTTACACCGCCGCCTTTACCGCGACCGCCGGCATGAATTTGCGCCTTTATAACAACCCAGCTCGAGTTGTATTCATCCTTCATTTTTTTAGCAGCTTCAACAGCCTGGTCAACAGTATCGGCCAAAATGCCTTCCTGAACCCTAACACCATAGCTTTTTAAAATAGCTTTGCCCTGGTACTCGTGAATATTCATTGTTTATGCAGATTTGCGCCAAAGTTATGATTTTGTTTGACATTAGAGATCAGAGATTGAAGATTAGAGATGAGTTAATAAGTTTTTTACAAAAAATTTAGCTTTAGCATAACATTAAGGCGATTTTGCACCAACTGATCTCCAATCTCTAATCACTAATTACTACCTTTAGCCCCATGCTTAAAGCGCGGTCTATTCATAAAGCCTACGGACAATTAGATATTCTAAAAGGGGTTGATCTCGATGTAAAAAAAGGCGAGATCGTAACCATAGTTGGTGCATCAGGTGCAGGTAAAAGTACTTTGCTGAACATCCTCGGTACGCTGGACAGGCCGGATTCAGGCCAATTGGCCATTGAAGGGCACGAATTGAGCAAACTAAGCAACAAGAACTTAAGCCTGTTCCGTAACCTGAAAATTGGGTTCATTTTCCAGTTTCACCATTTGCTGGCCGAGTTTAACGCGCTGGAGAACGTTTGTATACCCGCATTCATCGCCGGTAAGTCCCGTGGAGAAGCTGAAAAACATGCTAGGGAATTATTGGAATTACTTGGTTTGGACGACAGGTTGACGCATAAGCCTAACGAACTATCAGGCGGTGAACAGCAAAGAGTAGCCGTTGCCAGGGCGCTGATCAATAAACCTGCGCTTATATTTGCGGATGAACCTTCAGGCAACCTCGATTCAACCAATGCGCGCGAGCTGCATGAACTGTTCCTGAAACTGCGTAATGAGTTCAGGCAGACGTTTGTGATCGTTACCCACAACGAGGAGCTTGCAGGCTTAAGCGACAGGCAATTATTAATGAAAGACGGCTTGATCATTCAGTAAATGAGCACTCTCATCACAGCGGCAACCACGGCTGAATCTTATCAGCTTAAAAATAAATTAAACTACGACGATATTGTTTTAGGTGATTTTATGGAATTGCCTGAGTTAATGGTCAAAACAGGGAAAATGATCAATCTGCCTAATCCGGCATCAAACTCGTATAGTCACCAGGTGCTTACACTTTGCCTTGATAAAAATATTAATACCATTTATCCCTTACGAAAGGAAGAACAGGTGCTTTTGAAGGAAGCCGGGCAGCTGTTTGAAGAGTATGGGATTGAGATTGTAATTCTGTAACGATACGTAGAGACGCATATTTGCGTCTCTGACCAACAAGGATATTTTGGAGACGCAAGTATGCGTCTCTACATTA
>JBQCEA010000296.1:0-2661 GCA_051960695.1 Mucilaginibacter sp.
TCTATGCGGGCCACGCACAGTACCATTTTATTGTCCTTACCGGTAAAATAACTGCGGCGAAATAGCTCCGGGTCAATGCCATTGGGTATAATGGTACGACTAACATTGCAGGGGTAATGGTTTATTACCCGCTCATATTCCGACTTGGAATTAGGCAGTATCATCCGGGTATTCTTTAATATTTTAATGATACTATTGCGCTGCCCGCTCCACAGGTATTCTTTACTGGCTAAATGATCGGTTCCTTTTATCCACCGGGCTACCGTTTTCAGGTATTCGATACGGTCTGCCGATAACATGCTGAATAAATGCCCAATGCCTTTCCTGTGCTGCTTATCATACTCAGTATAATTGCACAGTATGGTTGATACCACGAATGGCTTTTGGGCCTTTTTACTATGGTACAGAATATCAGCCGGACGGATCAGGTTGAAAAAATGCAGCAAATCGTACTGGCTATAATCTACTTTCTCGTTACTCAGCTTTATGTCGGCCGAAATGCCCAGTTCCTGGAGGCTATGCGCTGTTTGCATCGCCTGTACCGTGTCACCTCCGGGTGCCGAATACAATGTTGACCGTGTTATAAAAGCTACTCTCATATTCATTATTCTCTTGCTAAAGCCTGTTGGGGCTTTGCCTGTGCAGCCATGCAATCATTGGTTCAGGGAAAAAACTTACAGCATACAACAGGTAGTTATCCAATCTCAGCGGGCGTATCCTTATGGCCTTTCGCACGTGGATGCGGGCTTTTTCGGGCTGGTAATTATTAGCCAGGAATTTTTTGCCACAAAGGGCGTGGTATGCGCCTTCTTTAATCTTGCGCACATCCTGCCGCCTGATGATCTCCAGCAGTTCATTGCCTTCTTCTTCAGTAATAGAACCGCGGGTAGTGGCCTGTCTTTTCAATTGCCTGAAACGTTCGCCCCGCCATTTCTCATCAATGGTGGTGGAGGAAGCATTAAGGCGAACTTTGATAAGCGGCTCCCGCAGATTTTGCATTTTGCCCATTTTGGCCAGGTTGGTCCAAAGCAGGTAATCCTCAAAATTGTGAGCATGGATGTTGTATCCGCCAGCCTTAAGCACATCGGCCCGACGGTACATTACTGCCGAGTGGATAAAAGGGCAATAGACATATAAGTTATCGCGGACTTCATTGTCAGAATGCGCAATACACTTGAAATCAAACAGGAAATCGCCGTTCTCCAGTATATACTCCGCATCGCTGCCAACTAAAACATAATCAGGATGGTCCTTTAAAAAGTTAATCTGTGTTTCGAGCCGTGCAGGCATACAGATATCGTCGGCATCAAACCGGGCTACGTATTTAGCAGAAGATAACTTTAGCCCGGTATTCAAAGCGGAGGCAATACCCTCATGCTCCTTATTGACAACCATTATCCGCGGGTCGTTAAAGGATAATGCGACGCTTAAAGTATCATCGGTTGAACCGTCATTTACAATGATCAGTTCGAAGTTGCAGTAAGATTGCTCTAAGACCGAACTAATAGCCTCACGGATATATTCGCCTGCATTATAAGCGGGCATCACTACGGTAATATCCGGGCGGTTATTTTGCATAGGTAGGATCGTTTTTAAGGGATAGTTCTTTAATATTGAGCAGCATCAGCAGCTCAAAGAATAGCAGGATGGATAGTTGCTCAAACCAGTAATCGATGGCAAAAACGGCGAGCAGTAATAACATCACTGGCCAGCCATAGCTGAGCCATTTATAATTTTTCAGAAAATAGCCGAGATACCATACTGCAAAGCACAGCAGACCGATTACCCCGTATTCAGCTAATAACTGGTCATATACTGAACCGGGATTATTTGTCAGCGAATGATAGTCGGTCTTTTTGCTAAAGAAGTTGAGGTATAGATCAAGGTGGTTCGACAGGAAATCCCGACTCAGGTATACAAACTTTTTTGGATACCCGCCTGCAAACCCGATTCCGCTTGCCCGAAAAGCCAGTTTGGATGAGAAATTTCCTATTCCATCACCTAAAAGCAATTTAGCCGGGTGTTGCTTTAAGAAATTGATCGTTTGCCGCATCCCAATGAGTTTTCCCGGTTTATTGCCAATAGCTTTTTCCTGTGCGGATATAGGCAGATCAGCTTTGTGCGTGTCGATAAATCCTAATAATTGCTTTTGATAAGCAGTGGTTTCGGCAATATGCTGGTATGGCCGCGAGTTTATATCAGCTACCGGCGTAGTTATTCGCCCTGTTTCGGTTTTGATAACTGCCTGGGGCTGTGGTTTTGGATGGCGTGAAAGAAAAACGCTATCCATATAAGCCTGTGCTATTTTTTCTTTACGTTCTTCGGGTGTTAAGGTGCTGTCGGGCCTCAATGTAATATAGGGTAATGGCTTTGGTGCAGCCACATTTTTTATAGGCTGGGGAAAGAAACCATTCTTAATAGTTTCATGCACATAAGTGTAGTTTTGGGGCGATATTTTCGCCATAAAAACCACCAGGAACATGATACATATTGTGATCAGGCTTTTTTGGTCGCGGGTGCTTTTGAAGATGAAAAGCGACAGCAGGATTGCGAGCACAATGATGTCGATAAAATTGCTGCCCGTAAAAAGCATTACGGTCATGCAAACGAACAGCATGGCCGAATGCTTTTTAGTGAAAAAGTAAATTACACCAAAGGCAT
>JBQCEA010000297.1:0-4063 GCA_051960695.1 Mucilaginibacter sp.
GGCTTTGCCAAAGAGGGATTCCTGATCAATATCGATTTGCCTGCGCCCGGCTCTGATGCCGGTGACGGGCTGGAATGGGTAATGATAGAACGTATTGAAGCTAATGAAGATCCAAAAGCTGCTGAGGAATTTGTTACCATGACAGCACGGCCCATACCAGACCCCCGCAAATCCGACCCCGAAACAGCACATTTTTATAAAGATGTTGCTACCAGTACTTTTATTGTTAAAAGAGTGGGGCGAACTGTAACTGCCGGAGTACATGGCCGTAACGAAACGCCAAACAATTCGGACGTTAACCTTCACGATAAGATCAGGAACACTGCCATTGCTTTGACCGCCAGGATAGGCCTGGCCGGGCCGCAATGGAAAAAGCTGGCAAAGGGCTTGCTTGAATAAATTGAGTTGATTAGGCTAAGTAGTTGATTAAGTTGAATGGTTAATTAACTTATCAGCCCAATCAACTTAATCAACTTTATTATATATCTTTCTCTGTCCCTACCAGTATATCAACTGTACGGGTAAACGTGCTGCCCTTTGCATCTTTAACGCTAAATTTGAAGGAGGCCAGTCCCGGAGTTTTTGTTTTGAACTGCACTATGCCATCTTTCTTAACTATAGCTTTGCCATTCTTTTCTACAGAAACGGTATATACCGGTTTATCAGTATAACCACGGGTGAGTGCTTTCAGGTCAACAGCCAAGGACTTGCCTGGTTGTACCGTAAAATGTGGATTGCTCAGCCAATCTAGGTATTTATCCAGGTTGGTAAAACCATCATGATCGGTGTCGGCATTAGCATCCGAAAAATCCCCGGCAGCTGAATGGATATTGGTACCTTGCAGTTTTTCCCACCAGTCGGGCAAACCATCATGGTCACTATCGAACGAAGCCGCACGATGTACTTCCGGATAGTTTAAAAAACCGCCTGCATCGTTTTGAGAATCCGGCAAACCAGGCTTCCCTGATTTACTCCCTTTTAATGAATAGGTACCAGCCAAAGTTTCTTTAACAATGCGGTTGTCATGACTATCTAATACCGGCTCGTTGCAGCCCACGTCAGAAAGTACATCTTTATAAGCATCCTCAGCACTTTCAGTTTTTACATAAGGCTCAAAGAACGGCTTATCGACAAAGGTTTGGTAGTTCACTTTTTTGCCCGTCTCCTCACGGCCTGCAGTTTCATTGCGTTCATCAAAATGGCCCGGCATTACATTGCCGTCAAAAAAGTAACGCTGGGTACCACCCCCGTAGCCTTCGTGCTGGGCATTCAAGGCGTACATAAATTCGGTAGCCGTACCAGGCTTGTAATAATTGCCTACAAAGTTTACCTCGTGGGCGCCGCCATCTGTTGCGCGGGTATCCCAATTGTAGACCACATTGTTCCTTATATCCATTTTGCCCAGGTAATCGCCATCACCCGTTACACCACCAGCCAGGCTCCAGTTGCGCCCAGAGCAATCTGCCAATAGGTTGTGGTGAAAGCTGCCTACCTCGCCGCCTATACTGGCAGCAAAGCCGTGTGCCTTTCCTTTCTCATAGTGATCATGCCCGGCAATATTTAACGCCTCGGCTATCATGGTACGCTGCAAAGTAATATTGTGCGCACCGCGTGAACTGAACGACTCATCTATCGTCCAGCTGATGGAACAATGGTCGACAATGGCGTTATCGGCACCGGTGATCCCCATGCCATCATAGGTTTTACCTAACCCGATACGCACCCGAAGGAACCGGATAACATCGTCATCAGCCACAATACCCAGCGGTGCGCGCGTAATACAAATGCCTTCACCCGGCGCAGTCTGCCCAGCTATAGTAACATATTTTTGTGACAACGGAAGACGTGATCTCAGTTCGATAGTGCCACCTACAGCAAACACTATAGTACGCGGGCCAGTATCTTTTGTAATAGCTTCGCGCAAACTGCCGGGGCCGTCATCGTTCAGGTTAGTTACTTCAACTACCCTACCACCACGGCCACCACGTGCAAAGCGACCGTATCCTTCGGCACCTGCAAAAGCCAGCTGGCGCGGACGAAAATACCAGAGGTTACCTTTAGTTATTTTACCGTTGGCATCGGTCTCGTCAACGCGCCAATAATAGGTAAGCATACTGTATATGTGATCGACGTTGTATTTAGTAGTCTTTACGTTTCCCTTAAACAAGGGAGAATGATGGTTAGCTGCAAAAACAGCAGCTGAATCTGTACCGAAATAAACATCGTGTGATACAGCATTTTTAGCAGCTGTCCAGCTTAGCTGCAATTTTCCATTATCTGCATCAACATGCTCATTATTGTTGGTTGGTACCGGCTTTCGCGCTATGTCAATAGCATTAGGTGTATTAAGTTCAAATCCATTGATGATCAATGTATTGCCAGTTGCCTGCGACGCCTGGTCGGGTTGGAACAGGATCACCACATCTTTACCCGTTTGCGCAGTAAAATGCAGATAAGCAGTTTGTGCATCACTATTCTCATGCACACGGCTTGATGGCATAAGGTTACTGATCTGCCGTTTACCATCTACATCAATATCTATCGGGGCAAAAGCCTGGTCATTACGGCCCTCGATCTCATTATGATAAGTTAATAAGGTATGCGGCCCGGCCGGTAAACCACTAATGCGCAACTCAATTGCGCTGCCATCCTTAACAAGCAAACCATCGCTCACCAGGCGGGCATAATAAGGCGCCTGTACACCTGCCTTATAGTATCCTGCATTAATGCTGGTATTATCGCCGCCAACTTTGGTAAAAGTAAACCTGATACCATTAATTACTTTGCTATCGCTTTGCCCCGGCTTAATTCCCCATGGCAGATAGCCCGGCTCATTTACTTCATGTGGCTTACGCTCGGCCGTATTCAGGTCGACACGCAAAACAGGGGTTTGCGCCAGCATAGTTGCGGGGAGCACAAAGCAACTTAGTGATAACAGGGATAACCTTATCCGATTAAATTTCATAATAAACTTAGCTTTATAATTGAGTTTTGGCAAAGATCGACCTGTTAGTCAATAATTTGTTTACAGGTTTATCCGTTCATTGTACTTTCTTATCATTGCACCATAAAACAGGTAAAAATTTTTTTACAATAGAAAAGCAAAGAAACGATGTTGTTTTAACATTGATTAAAATAAAAGATAAAAAAGTCTTTTAATATTAAAATTATGCTTTACCTTTGTCATCAATAAATGTATCCAGAATCACATAAAAATAAAAGATAAAAAGGTCTTAATATATTATAAAGAAATAATTTTCCTTAAACGATATTAAAAATGAATATAAATTATTTGAAACCAACGAAATATCTTTTTAGTTAATAATAATATTTACTTACATGAAAAAGCCAGCTATTTTATTTAACACGGTTTTCCCACTTGCGTTTGTGGAACAAACCGGGGTTCAGAAAACAGCAGCCCCCGAAGGAGACACCAATTGGTTTTTGGTAAGCCTGATCATTGTTGTTTCACTAATACTACTCATTGCATTTGTTTTTTGGTTACTTAAAAATAGTACCCTGTTGGAAGAAACTTTTGGCAAGAACGAAATAGAAGGCAGAAGTTGGCTAAAAAACCATTTGAATGAGTTGGACACGGATCAATTAGAAACATTAATAAACCTTAAATCAATAAGGGCCAATCGAAATTTATCAGATGATAACCCAGATCAGAAATGAAAAAATCCATTACTCTGCTCCTGCTATGTTTTGCAGCGAATGATATTTTCGCTCAATCAGGCGATTCCTCAAAAGGAATTTTAACTAATCCCGGCGTTTTGATCACAATTTTATTGATCGTGATTCCGATACTCGCCGTGGTGTATCTGGTTACTGTCAAAGTAAACCGCATGATCAAAGATATCCGAGATGCCAAAATAAAACGGGATGCAAGACAACTTGCCACATCATTAAAAGAGATCAGTGTTGAGGACCTGGACGAAGAATTGGTCAAACGTAAACAGGCGCTTATCTTTAAGCGCACCGGCACAGAACTGAGGGGCGAATATCCTGTAGTGGAGAGACAAGGTTTACTTTTGTCCGGTCTCGAGGTGGTGTCGCGGCG
>JBQCEA010000298.1:0-2478 GCA_051960695.1 Mucilaginibacter sp.
ACTACATCTGTAATTGCTTTTCCGGTAAAGCCTTTCCACTCGCCTGAGATGATCGCTTCGCTGAAAGTTTTCATCTGTTGCAGCACACGGTTCACATCTTCCATCACGTCTTTGCCGTCAACATAAATCGGCTTATTGCTGCGGTTGCGCAGTGCAATATGCAGTACAGGACGGTTCTCAGTAACATTTATTCTTTCGCCCGAAAACATGGCTTCGGTTGCCTCTTTTACCCTACACTCTTTGGCTAACTGTATTAATAAAGCAACGGTCTCGTCGGTGATGCGGTTTTTAGAGTAATCCAGTAAAATATCGTTGAACTTGATCGAGAATTTATTAAAACGCTGGCTATCAGCCTTAAAAAGGTCTTTCAGGTTGATCGAGGTGATGTCGATGAAGTGGTCGGCCAGGTATTTATAGGCCTCGGTAGTTGTAAAATCAATGTTTGGCAGCATAATTGAACATTTTGTACAAAAATAGGATTTAATATTCAGCTGTATATTAAATCTGAAATTAACCGAAAAGGTTTAAAATAAAGTGGTTTGGTGTTGAAATAACACACCATTCCGGGTGTAAAAAACACACTGCTTTTCCGTGTAAAAATAACACCTTTACTTAGTGTCTAATTTACACGTTCAAAATTAATAAAATTTTAAAATATTTTGACAATTCATTTGAATTTTAAAAGTTTTAATTAATATCTTTGTCTTGATGATAAATAAAGCGGTGATTTGTCATCAAATTAATAATACACTTTATAGGAGGCAACCGAGTATGTTTGAGAACCTGTTTATGCTTGTAAAAAATAACGCCGGGAAGGCTGTTATTGAAAATCCGGAGATACCTGAAAAATACCGTGAAGCGGTAATTAATGAGGCATCGAGCTCTATTATTGAGGTTTTAAAAGGGCAGATGGAAACAGGCCGGTTAAAGGAATTGGTGAAATATTTCCAATTTCCTGAGATCTATAACAGTTCGATAGTGACAAGCATGGTTAATAAATTTGCCAATAAATTGAATAAGTATTACGGACTAAACCCTGCATCTGCCATGAATGCTGCAAAAACATTAATGCCAGCTGTAATGCTTGAGCTGATCAAGCAATTGAAGAGCGAGCAAAATAAAGAATTTGCATTGAGTTCGTTTTTATCAAAGATTAACGGCAATCGTGCTGACCTTACGGGTCTTGTTCATGATATGATGATTGCCGGATAAAGAAACATTCTGCCTATAAACAAGTTCAGAGGGGCTGTAAATTGATTTTACAACCCCTTTGACGTTTTTTGCCTCACCCCAATCCCTCTCCAAGTGGAGAGGGGCTTAAAAATCAATAAATATTAAATTAAGCGTTGTGAAAAATCCTCTCCAAAGGAGAGGATTTAGGTGAGGCTTACTATATTTGCCACATGACTAAAGAACAGATCCAGGATTTAAGGGATAGAACAACTTCCCTGAGGAGGCATCTTTGACATCGATAATAAACTCGATGCACTACAAAAAGAACAGGAAATAACTGTTGGCCCCAACTTCTGGGACCAGCCCAAAGAAGCCGAAAAAGTACTGGCTTCTATAAAATCAAAAAAAGTTTGGACAGACGCTTTTCAGAACGTAGCATCTACGGTTGATGACGCCGGTGTGATGTATGACTTTTACCAGTCGGGCGATGCCAGTGAGGCCGAAATGCAGGAACAGTTTGATGCCGCAACCAAAGCGGTTGAAGAATTGGAGTTCAAGAATATGCTTTCGGCAGAGGAAGATCAGCTAAATGCCGTATTACAGATCACAGCAGGCGCCGGTGGTACTGAAAGCTGCGATTGGGCCGGTATGCTGATGCGTATGTACATTATGTGGGGCGAGAAGAATGGTTATAAAGTAACCGAGCAGGATTTCCAGGAGGGTGATGTAGCAGGGGTAAAAACAGTTACCCTTCAATTTGAGGGTGATTTTGCTTACGGATATCTGAAAGGTGAGAACGGCGTACACCGTTTGGTGCGCATCTCGCCGTTTGATGCCAACGCCAAACGCCATACTTCTTTTGCGTCGGTATATGTTTACCCATTGGTTGATGATACTATTGAAATTGAGATAAACCCGGCTGATATTGAATTCGAAACCTTCCGTTCAGGTGGTGCAGGTGGACAGAACGTAAACAAGGTAGAAACTGCAGTGCGTTTATACCACAAGCCATCAGGTATTATCATCAAAAACCAGGAATCGCGCTCGCAGCTGCAGAATAAGGAAAACGCTATCCGATTGCTGAAATCGCAGCTATATGAGATCGAGATGCGGAAACGCATGGAAACCACCACTGCCATTGAGGGCAACAAGAAGAAGATAGAATGGGGTTCGCAGATCAGGAACTATGTACTGCATCCATATAAATTGGTGAAGGACCTGCGCACTGATTATGAAACCTCGAACGCTCAGGCAGTACTGGATGGAGACCTGAACGACTTCCTGAAAGCTTACCTGATGGAATTT
>JBQCEA010000299.1:0-4885 GCA_051960695.1 Mucilaginibacter sp.
AATGTATTTATAAAATGATATGGCGTTCTTCAATCCGGGTGTTGGGTGCATATATCCCGGTCGGAAGGCAAAAACCTCCTTGAAAGGCAATTTCATCAGGTCATTCTCTGTTTTACCTTTTACCCTCGCCCACATCATTCTTCCTTTTTCGGTACTATCGGTGCTGGCACCCGAAACATAACAGAAAACCATGTCAGGGTTCAGTCTGCTTAAAGTTTGGGCCACATTCATGGTTAATGTATAAGTGAGCCTATAATATTCAGGCTCTTTCATACCTACAGAAGATACTCCCAAACAAAAATAACAGGCATTATACCCGGAAAGCTGATCTTCAATGGCCGAAATATCCAAGAAATCCTTATGGATGATCTCTTTCAGCTTAGAATGAGATACACCAGAAGGCTTGCGGTTGATTATTAAAACCGAATCAACTTGGGGGTGCTGCAAACACTCGTGCAACACGCCTTCTCCTACCATTCCGGTAGCGCCGGTCACTATCGCTCTTATTTTCTTGTCGGTTTGTGCAGCCATCTTAGCTAAGTTACCAATTATTTCAGCGTTATGCCTGTACCGTAAGGGAAAAACACATTTACATTCACCGGAAGCTTACCTTTAGGATCGATGAGCCTGGTGATCACTTTTACCGCTGACATTTGAAGATCGTCGCTTAACTGATAGCAGGCTATCAGTGCACCGCTTTTTTCAATTCCGGGCATATCGGCAATGGTATAGGGATTGGCAAACACACAAACCACCGAATTCGGATGTGCAGCCACTTCTGATATGAACAATTTAACACTGCTGCTATAATCCAGTTTACTTGCCGGGCGCAGACGGGTATCATTGATGCTGACAAACACTTGGTCATAAGAACTTAACTTAGCCAGTAACTGAAGAATATCTTCGGCAGGCATGTTTTTACTAACTGTAAATATGTCGCTGTTGGGATACCACTGCGTCAATTCGCGCTGAAATATGGTTTGTGAAGTAACGCCCACACTGATGATGGCTGTTTTAGCTATCGGGCTTAACTGAACTGCCGGAGCATCGCCTTTTAACAAGGTTACGGCAGCATCGCTCAACTGTTGAACTAGTTGCTTGGCAGCAGGTCTGTTCAAGTCATCTATTAAATGCGCGGTTACCGTTGGGTGATAGTGGTTTAAACCTGCCCAATATTTAGCCGCAAGTACCTTTTTTACTTTTGCCTCAAATTCCTGTTTGGAAATTTCGCCCTTACGTACAGCTTTTTTAATTGTTTTAATAGCCAGTTCTGAGTTTTCTGATAATTCGATGATATCATTCCCAGCTAAGAAAGCACGCAAATCAGCTTCGCCGTTGGGGAAATACTTAGTTACCGCTTTCATTTCCATTGCGTCTGAAACTACAAGCCCTTTAAATTTAAGAGAATCCTTCAGGTCACCGGTTACGATCGGCCGTGATAAGGTAGAGGGCAGGTTCTTTGTCGTGTCCAGTGCCGGAATGTTCATGTGCGCTACCATTATACCACTAATGCCTGCTTTGACTGCCTGTCGGAAAGGATATTCTTCCAACGTATCCAATCTCGTCCGGCTAAATGGCAGCAATGGCAGGTCGAGATGTGAATCGACATTGGTATCACCATGACCAGGGAAATGTTTGGCTGTGGTCAATATGCCGCCATCCTGCATACCTTTCATGTAAGCGATCCCCTTGGCTGCCACGTTGTATTTATTATCCCCAAATGAACGGTAATTGATAACCGGGTTGTTAGGATTGTTATTCACATCCATATCCGGAGCGAAATTCATTTGCATACCCATGCGTTTGAAGTCATAAGCCACAAACTGTCCCATTTTGTAGATCAGGTTATTATCCTGTATGGCACCCAAAGTCATCTGGTAAGGGTAAGAAATAGCTGAATCGAGCCGCATGCCTAAACCCCATTCACCATCCTGAGCAATCAATAAAGGCATATTGGCCAGCTGTTGATATTTATTGATGAGTTCAGCTTGCCGCACCGGGCCGCCCTGAAAAAACACCAGGCCGCCAACCTGCTGATCTTTGATCACATTACCTACCGAATCTTCATAGGCCTGCCCTTTATCCGTATGTGCGCGAACAAAGAACAATTGTGCTACCCGCTGTTTACGGCTTAACTTTTTATAAACAGAATCCACCCAATGATTTTGCCTGTTGAGGGAGGCGATGAAGCTGGTTTTTTGCTGGGAAAAGGCATTGAAACTGATCAAAATAAGTAAGCCGGTAAAAATGTGATGCGACCTTTTAGGTAAACCTGTCATAGATTTCAAATGTAATGAAGCGCCAGCGTTTTCCGTCGCATTTCTTACAAAACCAGCCCAAAGTTTTAACTGTTTTCAACCTATACGAAAAAAATTTCACAGGGCTTTAAACCAATGCCCGGTTATCTGCTCTAAAAGAGCAGTACATTAAACTATAAAACATTTGTTGTTATGAAAAAAATTCTCTTTTTGGTAGTATGCCTGTTTGCCGCAGGCACAGTGAGTGCGCAATATTATTATGGCCCTCCGCGGGTACACCGTCGGGCGCCGGCCCGCAGGCAGCAGACTGATGATTTCTATCGTCCGCGTGTTGGTATAGAAGCCGGTTTAAGCATAGCAAATACAGTTGATTCATACGATGCAGGCTATAGCACTGCCGGTATTTTAGGTTTTAATGCAGGTTTAACGGCAACTGTGCCTATCATTTACCCATTGTCCTTCCAGCCTGAGGTATTGTTTTCGCAAAAAGGCTACAAAGCTTATACTACCGACGGTACATTAACCCAACGGAATAATTATATCGATATACCATTACTGGCAAATTTCAGGCTGGTACGTGGTTTTAACTTCCTTATCGGCCCGCAGATCAATATACCGGTATCCAGCACTACTACTTTTGGTAACGGCTTTGATGCTTCGTCGGAAACGTCTTATACAAACGGTGCCAATAACAGTTATGTAGCAGGCGCTGTGGGTTTCAGTATCGATCTTAATCCAAATGTTGATATCCACGCTCGTTATGTGATCGACCTTTCGTCGAACACCTATGATGTTAACTCACCATTGCCTGACTACCGCAACCAGGTATGGCAGTTTGGTATCGGAATCAAGTTTCAGTAAAAGTTATTAGTAACCTAAAACGCCGCTTTGCAGTAAAACGGCGTTTTATGTTTGATTTAAGCAATGCGCTTACACTTCTCTATAAAACAGTTCCTGAAGCGCAGCGGAAGACTTTTCCCATGAAAAACTTTGTATACGCTCATTCCCTCCATAAGCTATTTTTAACCGGTGGTTATTGTCTTTGATCAGGGAGATGATACTTTCCGCCATTTGACTTGGATTAGCCGGCTCAACCAATATCGCGGTTTGTGCATCAGTCATAAAATCCAGATGACCTTCTATTTTTGTACAAATACAAGCACAACCGCAGGCCATTGCTTCCATGGGAGGAAGCCCCCATCCTTCATGAATGCTTGGTGAAATGAAAATAGCGGAGTCGTTATAAATAGCCCGGATATTTTCAGGCAAATGATAATATTTAAAAGTTTTAGGGATATTGAGTTTGGGCTTATCATAAACCCCAAACAAACTTACCTTAATATCAGGATATTTTTCGGCCACAATTTTCAATGCTTCAATTCCATATTTACTACCCTTTCTTTCCGCATCAGCATATAACATACAAACACTTTCAGGATTTCTCCTTTCTATCGCTGTTTCAATAAAAAACTGATCAATATCGACTGCATTAGGGATTACGTCCGGCCTTTTACCTGATATGGCTGCAACCTTAGCAGCAAGATAGTTTGAAACCGCCATATGGCGCATGTTTAACTGATAAGATCGGTGTACAAGATCCTTATGGGGCGTCATGATTGCTTCATAATCTTGTATCAGGTTAAATTTTTTACCTTTCTCAATACTCAGAGCATCTATTTCAATAGCCGTTGCCCACCATGTGCCAAACATGATATCAGCGTTACGTATAAAATCATCTGTAATTTTCGGTACTTCAAAACTTTTTATTGCAGAATTAAAGGCAAACCATTTTGGATATCGTTCTCTTTTTAGTCCGAGGTTTTTTTGTAAAAAGATATGTTTGTTTTTCCTGAATACCTTTACCGGCTGGGTCCACGAGGTATACATGGAGTGGTATATAACTACACTATGCCCGGCATTTGCAAGCTGGTTAGCATATTGATACATTACTTTAAGGCCGCCACCTGGAGCTTGTTGAAGAAAAGGTAATACTATATTTATTTTCAGCTTTCTTTTCATTCCCATACAAGCCTACAGAATACTACCTTAACTGGCAAATGTTTGCATATCTATCAGCCTTTTGTAAAGACCATTTTGACCGATCAATTCCTGATGCTTCCCCTGTTCAACAACTACGCCATTTTCAAGCACAATTATCATATCCGCGTTTTGAATAGTACTCAGCCTGTGGGCGATGATCAATGAAGTGCGGTTTTTCATTAGATTATTCAATGCATCCTGCACCAGTTTCTCCGATTCGGTATCCAGTGCCGAGGTAGCCTCATCCAGTAACATGATCGGTGGATTATTTAATACCGCACGGGCGATACAGATACGCTGCCTTTGACCGCCCGAAAGTTTGGTACCCCTGTCGCCAATGTTAGTATTGTACCCTTTTTCGGTTTCCATGATAAAGTTATGTGCATTGGCGATTTTGGCTGCAGCCTCAACCTCTTCCTGTGTAACCCCACTTTTACCAAAAGCAATATTATTAAAAATGCTATCATTGAAAAGGATGGTTTCCTGATTTACTATCCCCATCAGTTCGCGTAACGATTGCATGGTTATATCCTGGATATTCTTATCATCGATACATATCTCGCCCGATTGTGGCTCAATAAAGCGTG
>JBQCEA010000300.1:0-3430 GCA_051960695.1 Mucilaginibacter sp.
GGTAGAAAAACTAATGCTTCCTAATAATACAGCGATGAAATAGAATAACAGATCGCTAATGGTATTGGTGAAGAAAACCATATATACCAGCAAAGCCAATACACTAAGCAGCGACATCAGCAAGATATTATAAATGGTTTTTGACAAGATAATAGCCAAGGGGCTGGCTATTGAATAATAGTAAAGCAAACGGTTCTTACTCTCCTGCATAAAACTTTTGGCAATGGCATTTACGGATGCAAAAAGCATAATGATCCAGAACAATACATTCCAGATGATGGGATAACCTGTACTGCCCGTAAAACCCGGCGTGAGGCGGAAAGAGATATAACAAACAAACACGGTTGAGACTACATACAGCAAAACCCCGTTAAAGGCATACTTTGAACGCCACTCGAGCAGTATTTCCTTTTTGAGCAAATGCCAGGTTTGGTTGAAAAGTCCCATTTGCTGCAAAGATAAGTTTTTTGTTAGTCTGAAAGTCAGTACAAGTCCGAAAGTCGGAAAGATGCGGAAGAATATATTTCATAATTTTGCTTACAGACTTACACTGACTTTCGGACTTACGGACTTAGAAGATGCCAACCATATATCATCCAACACCTATCGGTATTGCCAGGATAAGAGAAGAAGATGGATTTATCTCATCGCTTAAGCTGATGGACCAAGCTGATGATGAAGAAGTAACTTCGACACCATTATTGCTTGAGGCTGCCAAACAACTGGATCAATATTTTACAGGTAAGCGTAAGGAATTTGATCTGCCGATAAAACAACCGGGGTCAGGATTTCAACAGGGAGTTTGGCAATGCCTGCTTAATATCGGCTATGGAAAAACTATCAGCTATCAGCAGCAATCCAGGATCATGAACAACCCTTTAGCTATAAGGGCAATTGCTGCCACCAATGGCAAAAATGATCTCGCCATCATAGTACCATGCCATCGTGTTATCGGGTCAGATGGCTCACTAACAGGCTATGCTGGAGGGCTATGGCGAAAAAAATGGCTGCTCGAACATGAAGCCAAGGTATTGGGCGTTGGCCAGACGTCGCTGTTTTAAATTATATTTTCTGGTAAATATTGGCGCGGGAGTTGATCACCCGAAATCTGTTCTTCATTTCAGGAAAACGGATCGTCTCCTTTGTGCCGAGGCATAAAAAGCCTCCTAACGATAAGCTATCATAAAAAAGCTTTAATACCTTCTCTTGCTGAAAAGCGTCAAAATAGATGAATACATTGCGGCAACTAATCAGCTGAAATTCGTTAAATGCCTGATCCGTTATTAAGTTATGAACAGAAAATAAAGTATTTTTCCGTAAATGACCGTTTATAGCAGCAACGTCGTTCATCATCGTAAAATGATGGGTAAGCGAACCAGGCATGTCAGATTGCTTATAGTTCTCCTGATAATTGTTGAGCTTTCTCTTGCTGTAAATACCTTTACGTGCCTCACTCAGCATAACTGTATGAATATCGGTACCATAAATAAACGCCTGCTCGCCCAAGCCCGCATGGTGAAGCAGGATTGACAACGAATATACTTCTTCACCAGATGAGCATCCTGCACACCAAACCCTTATATATTCAAGATCGGCCAGTTCAGGTATTACCTGCGTGTTGAGTGCCCTGTAAAAGATCGGGTCACGAAACATTTCGGTAACGTTAACCGTGATCTCCTCCAAAAACCACTGGAAAAATTCAGGCTCATCAATTAAATGCTTCAAAAGCTCATCAAAGGTTATCTTTTTAAGCATGATGATACGTGAAAGACGCCTTTTTAATGAAGATTTGGAATAGCCGGAAAAATCAAAATTATGCTGCTGCCTAACGAGATCGATAAGCGCTGATAACTGTGCATCTGATATTCCGGTTGTATCAGTCATTTTGCCGGTGATAAGATCTGGTGTATTTTACGTAATTAATCTAATATCGTTTCTTCACGTGTCGGCGGGGCCTTATAACCCGGTCTTTCTGTCAGTACCCCATATAGCGATAATATAGGCGCTGCACATAGCAGCCACCACCCCCACCTAAATTTCACCTGGTGCGCCAGCCATTTTTTGGCGCTATGAAATGGAATGAAATCAAACGACGTATAGAGCTTTAATAGCGACAAAACATAAAAAAGAATGACTAATACCAAAGATAGCCATGCCGCCATGCGAGCTATCTTTGGCTGCATGAATACCAGGCCGATGATTCCTACAACTGCTATTAATAACACTACTATGCCATAAGGCTTGTTACAATCGAACATATCCCAATTGGTGATATGGAACGGACGGAACAATGGGCAATAGCTTGCCGCAATAAGCATTACAAAACCAACAAACGCAATGAAGGAATGAAGCCTCATATATTTATTTTTGACTGATCTCCATTTTGTCGGCGAAATGTGCGCAATAATCGCGCAGATCCTCAACGATATTTTTCTCTCCGGTAGCACGTAAAAAGCTGTCGCCCATGGTTTGCAGTGTTTCGTAAAAGAAACGTTTCATGTCATCAGTAGGCATATCTTTGGTCCACAGGTCTATACGTAAAGTGTTCTTGAAGTTGTGGTCCCATAGTGCCAGCATCATAGCTTTTACCGGCAAAGCTTCTTTATTCTGGGCATCTGTTGATTCCCAGGTTATGCTTTCAGGCACATTATTGTCATCAAGTTCTATTGTAAGTTTAATTTCTGCTTTCTTCATTTGCTATCTTGCCAGTAAAAATAAAATAATTGCCAAAGTTATAAAGCTTAGCTCAACGATCCACAGTTTTTTAGTTTCGCGGAAAAAATTGCGGAGCATTATATCCATAAATGACACAACCATTGCGAACAGCAGGAATATCGCACCAAACATCCAGCTTTTTAAAGCATGCGGATAGTGCCCGCCGATAACACTGACACCAAAAAGCCAGATATATGCCGCAAGGAACAGGAAAAATGCAGCTGCAAAATTGAGTGGTGTAATTCTAAATTTCATTTTAAAATATGACTGTCATTTCGAGCGTATGTGAGAAATCTTATATAAAATGTATGGTGTCTAAGATTTCTCCTCTCTGCCAATAGGCGATCGTCGAAATGACATAGTTTAAATTGCTTATCGTCTACCCTTTCCTCTTTCGCTTTTGGCTTTTGGCTTTCTACCTTTTTCCTTTCCTCTTTCACCCCTCACCTTTGGCTCTTTCTTCGCCGCTTCAAATTTCTTGCGCTGATTGACGGTCTTCTTCTCGTGGAAAGCACCTTTAAATTCAGGGTTCTCTTTTCGTTTTTGCAAATCGACCTCCTTAGCCTGAGCTTGGCGCTCTTCATAAGGGGTTTCTTCAACAAAAACCTCTCCGGGTAAAGGTAACACCGGGATAGGCTGCCTGATCAGTTTTTCTATTTTACCGATATAATATTGTTCAGCATGGGTACAAAAAGTTATCGCCTCACCCGACTGG
>JBQCEA010000301.1:0-2656 GCA_051960695.1 Mucilaginibacter sp.
CAGCCTTCACAATACCGGCCGACATGGCATTTACCAGCGGGTTAACGTTATAACTTTCATCGAAGAACAGCTCACCGCCCACGGTTGGGATGCCGAAAGCATTGCCGTAATCGCCAATGCCTTTTACCACACCTTTCACCAGCCATTTAGTACGGTCGAGGCTTAGGTCACCAAAGCGCAGTGAATTTAGTTGCGCTATCGGCCTTGCACCCATCGTAAAGATATCACGGTTGATACCGCCAACTCCCGTAGCAGCGCCCTGGTAAGGCTCCAACGCTGAAGGGTGGTTATGCGATTCGATCTTGAAGGCGCAGCCTATGCCATCGCCCAAATCAACTAATCCTGCATTTTCTTCGCCTGCTTTTGCCAGCATACGCGGACCATCCTTAGGCAAGGTTTTTAACCAGGTGATCGAATTTTTGTATGAGCAGTGCTCGCTCCACATCACCGAGAAGATAGAAAGCTCGGTAAAGTTTGGGACGCGGCCCAATATCTCTTTTATTTTTTCAAATTCTTCGGGCAGTAAACCTAAATCTTTGGCTGTTTCGGTGGTGGTTAATTCCAGAGTCTCCAAGGCAATTATCGTTTTTTGAAAGGAAGCACAAAAGTAGAAAAATTAGGCGAAAGGTGAAAGGATAAAGGCAGAAAGGTCTGGTAATCGCGTTTAAAGTTATCGGCGATTTTGGCTAAAGCCGGCAGTTCTATCATTTAATTCCGCCCCATAAATGGGACGGCAATGAATTTATATGTACAATTTTCCCATTCATTGCCGTTTGGCTTCAGCCAACGGTTATTTTTTAATAATTCAATGGCTTTAGCCCGCATTTATATGAAATGATCATACAAAAAAAAAGCGACGGACATTACGCCCGCCGCTGATATATATGGTTAATCTGTGGGCTTAGTCATTATCATCAGTGATCTGGAAATTAATAGGCATAACAAACCGAACCCGAACAGGATGGCCATTCTGGATACCCGGCTTCCAGGCTGGGGCTAACTTCAATACCCTGATAGCTTCCTCATCCAACCCGTAACCCAGGCCGCGTTCAACAGTAATGTTTGAGATATGCCCGTCTTTTTCTACCACAAAGCTCAAATACACCTTACCGCTGGCGTGTGCTTCTATTGCCTGACCGGGATAATGAAGATTTTTTTTCAAAAACTTTGCCCATGCAGCCTCGCCGCCATAAGGTGCAGGCATTACTTGTATGTCATAAGTTTCCCTGGGCTTATCATCTTCTATCACATTGGGCTTTACACCGCTCCCATCCGATCCATCAGTCGGTAAATTGATAGCCCCATCTTTCCCCTCCTGGTTCTTTGTCGAAATAGCTGCCGTCTGCAGATCAGTTATCCTGGGTGGATTTTCGGCCTCTTTATCATCAGTTACCTTAGACTGGGGATACCTGACAGTATGTGCAGGCGCGGGAGGTGTAACAGACCGCGTTCTTGGTGGGATGATGGGCTTCACCTCATTTGGTGGTGCAACAATAGTAGGATGATAAGGAATGACCACTGAGGTTTCTACAGTTTTGTGCCCCAAATAAAAACTGTAACTCCAGAATAACAAGATCACCGCTGTAAAAGCTATCCCCATCGCTTTTAACAGTATTGTTGAGTAATGTTTCCGCAGATCGTAAGCACCATAGGTTTTGTTACGATCACTAAATACAAGCTCGAGCCACTCGTTCTTGTATAAATCAAATTTGGCGATAGGCATATTTTCAAAATTTAATTTTATTATAAAACGATTATCCAATATAAAATATTGTATGAATTCTATTAAATAATGAAAATGCCTTATTTTATTTGGGAAAGGATGCTATTTACAAGATAATCACTATTGCTGAACGTTCAACAGGCCATTCTTTTCATAAATATAAAGCCGCTCCTGTGTGCAGGAACGGCTTCTTTAAAAAAATTGCTTCGGTTTGTTTAGAATGCATATACCGCAGCCAACAGGAATTGTGCAGCTGACTTGGTTGGGGCTAAACTACTGTCGGTAAATATTTCTTTCGAACCATTATCAAACCTGATTTCCGGAATAAAGGTCAGCGGCCCCGATTTAATATTAAAGCTGGCGGTAATAGCGGTCACGTTGGTTGACGGAGTAACCGGCGTTGATTTAACTTCAAAATACTCGCCTCTTAAACCAAACGATACAGCTTTAGATAAGGCTATTTGTGGATATAATGCTATACCATCATAACCGCCACCGCCATGAGCAGGCGTAAATGTAGCGCCGTTAAGGCCCAGTTTAAACGCATCGGTGATCTGGTAAGCCGTGGTCAGGTCAAATATGGTACCCGATGTAGGGCCAGTGGCAACATTCAAGTAAGCAGTCCACCCTTTCACAGGTGTTACAGCCAACTGCGCACCGAAAGTGGAAACATCGTGTGTAGATGTATAAACGTTCCAGTTATCGTTAAAGATACCGGCCATCAGGCTAACCTTGTCTGAGAAGGTATAGGTAGCCTTAAAGCCCGCATTCTGGAACGGCCCTGAAGTAAACAGGTATGATGTAGAATAGTTGAAGTTGCCTGTCGGGCTGATCACTTCGTAACCAATAAAGGTAGCCATATAACCGCCTGTCAGGTTAAACTTGTCGGTTACATTATAAGACACATATAGATTTTGAATATGAAACGAGTTA
>JBQCEA010000302.1:0-2410 GCA_051960695.1 Mucilaginibacter sp.
ACGTAGGCGCATTAACCAAGCAGCCACAAACTGTTGGCAGCATTACTCTATCGGCCAATGTAAAAGGTGTAAGCCTTGATCCTAAAAAAGCGAGCCTTCAATTTAATGGTGATATTGCAAGCGCCTATGTAAAGGGATATACTTATAAAAACTTGGTACTTAAAGGCACTGCTTCTAATGGAAGTTATACTGCCATTGCACGAATGGCTGACCCGAATATCCATTTCAGCATGGACGCTAAAGCGAACATGAACAAAAAGTATCCGTCAGTTTATACAACATTGATGGTTGATAGCATTGATTTTCAACGACTGCACCTTAGCAGCAGTGCAATGCGCTTTCATGGAAAAATAGTAGCTAATGTACCTACCGCCAACCCGGATTATCTGAATGCCAATATTAAAGCTACTGATCTTTTGCTGGTCGATTCAAACAGAAGAATAAAGCTCGACACAGTTAGTCTTGTTTCCACAGCCAATGCGGATAGCAGCAGCCTTCGTCTGAAAACACCTATGCTGGGTGTGCACATGGTTGGCCAATATAAGCTTACACAGTTAGGCGACGCCATGCAGGACTTTATCAATAAGTACTACAATCAATCGATGGCTAACGCCAAAAAGAAACCAAAAGCCAAATACTCGCCTCAAAAGTTTTCATTTGGTATAACCTTCGTGCGGACTCCGATGGTTGCTGATTTTGTTCCTGACCTAAAGCAAATGAGCCCGGTAATTATCAGCGGTCGCTTTGATAGCCAGGCCGAAACTTTAACCGTAAATGGGTCGATGCCGAAAGTTCTGTATGGAACTGACGAGGTGAATAATGCGCACCTGGCCATTAATACACAAAACAACGCCCTTAACTATAGTTTTACCGCCGATAATATCAAAGCATCCTCGTCTGTTAACCTGCTTTATCCCAGTATTACCGGCAGCGCGCAAAACGACAAGCTTAATTTAAATGTGCAGATACGTGATGCTGCAAAGAAGGTACGCTTTAAAATAGCAGGCGTATTTAGCGTTTTGCAAAACGGATACCAGTTCAGCTTCCTGCAAAATGGGCTTATCTTAAATTATGACCAATGGACTGTTAGCGGCGACAATGCTATTCAATTCGGCAATAGAGGCATATTGGCAAAAGATTTTGCAATAAGCAATAAGGGACAGCAGCTGAGCATTAACAGTTCGTCGCAACAGATGAACTCGCCAATTGATGTTACCATAAAAAACTTCCAGATCGATGCACTTGCAAGAGCTGCTCAGCAAGATTCGCTGCAAGTAGGCGGTACTATTAACGGGCAGGTACGTGTAAGTAATTTTGAGAAATCGCCGGTATTTACCGCTGGACTCAAGATCGGCAATTTCAGTTTCAAAGGCGATACCGTAGGTAATATTGCAATCAATGTCAATAACCAAACTCAAAATGCATACGCCGCTTCAGTGGGTATAACTGGCGGCGGTAACCAGGTAAATCTGAAGGGCATGTACTACACCAGCCCGTCAAGCCGGTTTGATCTTACACTCGACATTGTTCGGTTAAGAATGAAAAGCATTGAAGGATTTAGCTTCGGCAGTATCCGGAATGCCAAAGGCAATTTAACCGGGCAATTACGGATAACGGGGACTACCGGCGCCCCTGAAATAATTGGCGATGTAAATTTTAACCAGGTGGGCTTCAATGTTTCGATGCTCAACTCTTACTTTACCATGCCAGATGATAAGATCACATTCAATGGCAATGGCATTGACTTTAACACCTTTACCCTGGTTGATTCAACCGGGAATAAGGCGGTGCTTACCGGGCAGGTCCTTACAAAAACTTATACCGATTTCCGTTTTGCTCTGAAGTTCCATGCGGATAACTTCCGTGTTATGAATTCAACCAAGGATAACAACAAGCTATTCTATGGCAAGCTTTTCATCAATGCCGATGCCAACATATCCGGAGATATGAATAGTCCAAAGGTGGATGCTACTCTTGCTGTTAACGACAAAACCGATATGACTATCGTTCTGCCGCAAAGCGACCCGGAGGTGGAGGACCGGAATGGCGTAGTGCAATTCATCAATCCAAATGCACCAAAAACGGATTCTATTATGCTGGCACGGCAAGTCGACTCACTACGGAAGGTTAATGCCAGTGGCATGGATGTATCAGCCAATATACGGGTAAACCGCAATGCCAAGTTTACAATGGTGATAGATGAGGTAAATGGCGACGTTGTGCACTTGCAGGGACAGGCACAGTTAAACGGCGGAATTGACCCAAGCGGTAAAACAAATCTAACCGGAACATATACAGTCGAGACCGGCTCTTATGATCTGTCATACGCTACTGTAAAACGTAAATTCACTTTCAAAAAAGGAAGTACCATTACCTGGACGGGTGACCCCACCAGTGCAAATATCAACCT
>JBQCEA010000303.1:0-2615 GCA_051960695.1 Mucilaginibacter sp.
AGCGCCTGACTGGCAATGATAGTAGCGAATGTGGCAATGATCACACTTGGTATCAGGAACGCGTGCGGTACTATTGAATAGAATGGATTTACCGATTCAAATTTAATTTGAGAGCTATGGGTCAATACCCATGCACCTTGCCCCAGGTAGCTGAGCAGCAATGTTGTTTTTACAAATATCCAGCTCACCTGTATATTCTTACGGCCGCAATGCCCCAGGTCGGAGTATAGCGCTTCTGCACCTGTGGTACACAGAAAGACCGCACCCAGTAACCAGAAGCCTTCTTTGTGATGTATCAGCATACTTATCCCGTAATAAGGGTTCAATGCTTTGAATACAGTTGGATAATGTATGATCTGTAAAGTCCCTATAGTACCTATCATTAAAAACCATACCAGCATGATGGGGCCAAAAGCGCCTCCAACTACTTTGGTGCCAAATTGCTGAAACAGGAAAAGGAGTACGATGATACCAATAACAATACCGATAATAAGATCGCTGCCCGGCACCATTGTACTGGCAAGGCTTGGTACCTGCCCCAACCCTTCAATCGCCGATGCAACAGAAATAGGAGGTGTGATAATACCATCAGCAAGTAAGGTACCCGCTCCTACTATGGCGGGGATGGCCAGCCATTTGCCGTACCGGCGCACCAGCGCGTAAAGTGAAAATATGCCACCTTCACCATGGTTATCTGCCTGTAAGGTGATAAAGATGTACTTAAAGGTGGTTTGCAGGGTTAGCGTCCAGAAAATACAGGACAGGCAGCCAAACACAAAGGGTTCCGTATCAGCCTTACCTTCGGCCAAGAGTGTTTGAAAAACATATAAGGGTGATGTACCGATATCGCCGAAGATGATCCCGAGCGTGATCAGCATTCCGGCTGCTGAGAGTTTTTTAAGATGTGCACTCATCTAACAGGGGTTTTAAAAGCGCGGCAAATGTAATTTAATATCTTAATTATAAGCAATTTAATTTTTAAAGTTGGCTTTTTTAATGGTAACCGATCTGTTAAAAACGGGATTTAAATTGCTAAACAATTAATCCTGCCTCTGGCAGACGTACTTAAAATGCTATTTGTGAAAAATAAATGGCCGGATATTAAAAAAGTAGTAAATCTTCATCTTGCTAAATTTCATGAGTAAAAACACCGTTATATTAATTTTTAGGCTGGAAAAACCCGGTACCTAATCATATAATTGATAATTTTACCGCCATAAAAATCTCAATAATTATGGGCTCAGTAAATATTCCACGCATCGACCTCGACACCTATGTAAATGGGAATGCTGCCGAGCGTAAACATTTTTCGGACGAAATTGGCAAAGCCTTTAATACTACCGGCTTTGTAACTATAACCAACCATGGCCTTAGCAAGGAACTGATAGACAAATTATACGAGCAGGTAAAAGCACTTTTTAATCTCCCGGAAGATGTGAAGTTAAAATATGAAAAGGCTGAGCTGGCCGGGCAGCGGGGTTATACCAGTAAAGGAAAAGAAACAGCTAAGGGCTTTAAAGTACCAGATCTGAAAGAGTTTTGGCAGATAGGCCAGACCGTTACCGACGGCGATCCTGTTAAAAATGAATATCCTGAAAATATTGTGGTGGATGAACTGCCTGAGTTTAACACAACAACCCGCGAGGTATATCAAAAGCTTGAGGCCGCAGGAAAGCATTTGTTATGTGCTATAGCTGTTTATCTTGGATTGCCAGAAAACTATTTTGATGATAAAGTACACAACGGTAATTCTATACTGCGCACTTTACATTACTTTCCGATACAAGATCCCGATGCGTTGCCGCCGGATGCCGTACGGGCAGGCGCACATGAGGATATCAACCTGATCACTTTGCTGATAGGCGCCAGCGCAGATGGTTTGGAATTGCTTACCCGCGAAAATGAATGGTTCCCGGTTAAAGCGCATGGCGAAGATGTGGTGGTGAATGTGGGCGATATGCTGCAGCGGCTAACTAATAACAAGCTAAAATCAACTACACACCGTGTAGTAAATCCGCCGCGTGAAGAAATGAATAAGTCAAGGTATTCAGTGCCATTCTTCCTGCATCCTAAATCAGAGATGGACCTGACCAGTCTTGAATCATGCATTGATGCTGATCATCCTAAATTATATAGCGATATGACCGCAGGTGAATACCTGGATGAAAGGTTACGCGAAATAGGTTTGAAGAAGTAAGAGTAAATCCAACAAAAAGCCGGTTGCGATTTTTCGCAACCGGCTTTTTGTGCTTTGTCTTTTATTGTTGCTCTATCGATGAGAAAACTTCCAGCAGAATGTTCCATTTATGATCTGCGTCGATTTCCCAGATACGCACATAATTATAATTGCTTACAATATCTCCCTTTTTTATCCGGGCAGTGCCGTAACTATAAGCGAGGTCGTTACTGGTTGAACGGCCAACATTGGTAGTTTGTGCCGATATACTGATAGCCTCATTTTCCAAAAACTTCATGATCTTATCTGGGCCGGTCATCGGATCAAAACCAGGGAAATAATACCTTCCCTCGGGACTTAAAAATTCCTTATATGACGCTAAGGTAGACACAGTCAATTCGTGATTGAACACTTTGTCGGTATTGATAATGATCGATTT
>JBQCEA010000304.1:0-2094 GCA_051960695.1 Mucilaginibacter sp.
AAGCCAATGCGGCTGTGGGTGTAAACTTGGTACACCCCAGTCTCCATCACCCGACATCTGGCAACCGATACGGCCTACTCCATAAGCAAGCATCATACCCGGCGCACCAATATCCAGCATATTTAACGGCTTAATGCCGTGTTTATATGCATAATACAATACAGCTGCACCACCGCATATTAACCCACCATAAAATGTCAGCCCGCTAAAGCCGATCAGCATACCTACCGGGTCGCGCATAAACTCGCCCCAGTTTTCCAATGCATTAAATATTTTAGCACCTGCAAAACCGGCAACTGCTGCCCAAAGCAAAATGTTACCCATTAACTCGTACGGGTGTACTGTTACTTGTTTAGTTTGCGGTTCAGGTAATTGATGTTTCTTTTTTTCACTATAGGCCCAGTAAGCAAAAATGACAGTGCCTATGATACCACCTAACCAGTTGCCCCTGCCTGAAAGAATAAACCCTTGGGTATCATCCAAAAGCGCATTATAATTAAGCGCCATATCCACCAGCTTAAAGCCCAATATAAAACCAAAAATTCCATTAAGGATCAGATCTTCCGTTGATGCAGGCTTCCCTACGGTTATGGTTTTTTTAAAAGGATGTATGTAGCCTAATTTTTCTTTGCGTTTAAACTCCTGCGTAAAGGCCCAATAAGCGCCAAGGAAAGCAAAGGCAACAAAAAAACCAAATGTTTGTATAGGAAGCGGGATATCCCAGCCGGTAAAAAATTTTATGAGTGAACTTAAGGTAGGGAACATTTAGCGGTTAAATTTCGGCACGAATATAAAATTAATGAACCAATATTTCTTCTGGTTCGGTTATTTCAACGTCACCATCAGGTGAAATATTGGTTAAGTGCACTTTTTTTAATTCATTTACCAAAACGGGATCGTATTTGGCTTTTACTTTTACGTAGTTGCGGGTAAAGCCATGCATGTATCCATCTTTAATATCGCCTTCAAATAACACCTCATCGGTTTTATTCAACTGGCCTTCATAGAAGGCACGGCGTTTTTTGTCAGATAATATATGCAGCATCTTACTCCTGTCTGCACGGGTTGAACCCGGTACCGGGTTGGGCATTTCAGCAGCTGGTGTGTTTTCCCTTTCGGAATAGGTGAATACGTGCAGGTAAGAGATATCCAGTTCGTTCAGAAAATTATAGGTATCAATAAAATCTTCCCTTATTTCCCCTGGAAAACCTACGATCACGTCCACACCAATGCAGCAATCGGGCATCAGTTCCTTGATCTTGGCTACACGGTCGGCATATAGTTCGCGTTTGTAGCGGCGACGCATCAACCCTAATATCTTGTTATTGCCTGATTGCAGCGGAATATGGAAATGAGGCACAAAACGTTTTGATTGAGCCACAAATTCGATAATGTCATCGGAAAGAAGATTAGGCTCGATGGAAGAAATGCGAATCCTTTCAATACCTTCTACTTCATCCAAAGCTTTAACCAGGTTAAAGAACCGGTCCTCACGCTGCCCATTACGGATGCCGAAATCACCCAGGTTAACGCCGGTAAGCACGATCTCTTTTACACCAGAGGCCGCTATTTCTCTTGCTTGTTCCAACACATGCTCAATGGTATCGCTGCGGCTGGCACCACGGGCTAATGGAATAGTACAAAACGAGCATGAATAATCGCAACCATCCTGAACCTTCAGAAAAGTACGGGTACGGTCGCCAATTGAAAATGAAGAAACAAATTGATTGGCTTCTGAAACCGGTTGGTTATAAACTAACGCCTTGGGATTTTTGGTCAGATCGCTGATGTGATCGATGATCTGGAATTTCTCAGCAGCACCTAAAACCATATCTACACCGGGTATCTCAGCGATCTCTTTAGGTTTTAGCTGAGCATAACAACCTACTATAGTTACGTAAGCATTGGGAGATATTTTCAGCGCTTCCTTAACTACCTTTTTGCACTTTTTATCAGCGTTTTCAGTTACCGAACAGGTGTTGATCAGATATACATCAGGGGTATCGGTAAAATCAACAATATCAAAACCTGCCTTGGTAAACAGGCGACCAATAGTTGATGTTTCCGAATAATTAAGCTTACAACCCAGCGTAT
>JBQCEA010000305.1:0-2435 GCA_051960695.1 Mucilaginibacter sp.
CCCGTTAGGATCGACTACCATGTTTTTCAGGTAATGACTGGCATAGCCAACATCGTTGCCAAAGAGTTGATCCAGTTCCCACTGTTCCGGTTTTCCGTAATAGTAGCTGGTAGTTTTGCTTGGGAAAGAATTGCCGGGTTGGAAGGTTTTACCCACGCCTCCCTGCAATTTTATTCGGCCGGTGTTATCGTCCGTATACTCCGTGATGGATAACGGATAACCTTCAGCCTGGGGGATATAAAAATTGTAGCGCTTATAATTTGGTGAAGTTGTATCGGTCAGAAACCCATTGTTCGGGGAGTAATATTGGGAGGCGCCTGTTGTTGACTTCAGCGTGTCAGGATTGAATTCACAGGAATCCGATGAAGTAGTCCCCCGTACATTATCCGAATTATAGGGAGAGCCGCTGCCGTTGACATTAAAATTAGTAAAATAATGCAGGAATGGTGTAGTGCCAGGCGCATTAGGAACAGGTGCGGGCAGGATGCTGGCCGTCGCACGTCCGAACTCATCATACACATTTTCCTGCACCACTGCCACATTATCAGAATTATTGATGGTCACAGTTTGTCTTCCACGTAGCGTTCCGTCGAAATAGCTAACCACCTCTTTCTTTTTACCTTCTTCCGCATAAGCTGCCGAATACTGCCAGCTAAGATTAGGCTGGTACCATTTTAATCGCCAAACCGCATATTTTCCGCTGCCAAGACTATAATCCCAGTTGCCAAGCAGCCGGATACCCGCTGGAGTATATTGAACCTTACGCATCCTTACCAGGATGAAGTTATCGTTGGATACGAGCGATACAAGATAACTGGTGTCTGCCGTAGTTATACGCGTTGCGTTATTCAGGAATATTTTATTTAAGGTATCCGGGCTAACCGTTACCGGCGTATCCGAGGCCATTTTTGCTATTGTATGCAAATAATAGTTTCCGCTGTCGGCTGTGGCCCATTCAATATCATATTCATCTGCCGTAGAATCGGGTGACCAGTAGAGTTGCAGCTGATTTCCGTTATTCACCGTGTCGCTTGCAGTTTGAAAGTTTTTAAACACATGAATAGCTGACCGCTTTTTTGAAGCTTCAGTTTTTGAAGAAGCTCCTTTATTCCCATTGGTCAGCATTGACGCGTTCAGCTTAATCGGACTCCCGGGATCGAAATGATATTTGCGGTCAATGTCTATACGCGCATCAAGCGCAAAAGCTGCCGGTAAATCATTGCCAAGTTCCTGGCTCTCGATGTCCATAACTGTTATGCGGAGCCAACGTGCACCGATGAAAGCATACGAATCCTTCATTTTATAAACAGCACCGGCTTTGACCGAATAATTGACCTGCAAATGAATGGTTTGGGTTTCGGGAACTTGCTGACCCGGCTGCTTCAAATATTCCAGCTTGAGTGTAACAGCACAAGTAAAATCCTTCTTAATAGCTTTCTGATCGGTAAACCGGAAAATGATAGCATCTTTAACTGAAATATCTTTAAAGTTGCTTCCGCTGCTGTTGAATTTGTTATCGCTTACGACCAGGGTATCATTTTTTTTCAATTTACCCTTGATCGAGCCTTTAAATTGCTCAATTCCGGCAAAAGCATCCATGCCTATTACCAGTAACAGGAAGAGCATAAACCATACGGATACTTTAGCTTTAAGCATATTTAAACATTAAAATTGCACCAGTTCAAAATTTTGGTATGTATCAGTTACACGCCACTTTCCTCCAACCTTTTGGATATATTTTGACCATGAAGGATATAGGTCCATATCTGCATGGTTGCTCATCCCGGTAATAGCGACGTCCATAATGCGGTCCTTATGCTTGTCATCAGGGCTTCCGAAGTCTGTCAACCTCGCATAGATCCTTGTTAACTTACCGGACACGGTGTCCCGGGTAACTGAAATCTCCTTGCAGGATATATGGCGCTCATTGATCAACGATAAAGTTTGCCGGCTCCCCTCTATTGAGCTTTGCAATGTATAATGTTCAAATCCGAGCCCTTTTTCGATGGTGCTAAGATTACTGACCGGCGACTTTATGGAGATTGGCTGGCCGGATAGCATCATTTTTTTCTGGTCATGCTGAACATACAAATTGAGCCCATCCTTATAGATAATGTCGGTATTTCCTATCCTGTAATAGTAGTTTTTGCCCGACCTGCAAAACAGGAACCTGAGGTTATGGACATTATTGGAAGTATCATTGTCGTCTGTAAGGTTAACTACTCCTGCGTAAGTGCATTCAGCTCGATTAAAATCCAGCGAGTGGACAGTTTGTATGAATTTTTTCAATAAGACAGAATCATAAACAATAGGCTGTTCATGTGTCGTCAATGTGCCTGCCCTTACAGCTTTTTTGATACCAGTCTTTACATGCCGGTTAATAGCCGCTGTTACCAGGACGACGGAACCGAGCAACAAAGCTCCGGTAATAATCA
>JBQCEA010000306.1:0-5549 GCA_051960695.1 Mucilaginibacter sp.
GATAAGTCCTTCTCTTTCGGAGAGGGATTTAGAGAGAGGCCTAAGATATTGACCTTTTGCTGACTTTTATTTGTGGTCAAACACCCAATTTTACGTCACTCAAATCACAACAACTTATGAAATACAATCTTTTAGGAAACACCGGTGTGGTGGTATCTGAGATATGCTTTGGCACCATGACCTTCGGCGGCGAAGGCGGTATCTGGGGCAATATCGGCAAGGTACAGCAGGACGGCGTTAATGAGCTGATGAAAGCCGTTGTCGATGCCGGCATCAATTTCATCGACACAGCAAATGTTTATTCTTACGGACTTTCAGAAAGGCTCCTCGGACAATCATTAAAGGATGTCGGCATCAACCGCAATGAGTTGGTGATAGCTACCAAGGTTCGCGGGCGCATGGGCGAAGGTAAAAACTACGTTGGCCTTTCGCGCTTTCACATTTTTCAATCGGTAGATGAAAGTTTGCAGCGCCTGCAAATGGACCACATTGATGTACTTTATGTACATGGCGTTGATCCGAAAACACCTGTGGAAGAGACCGTTCGTGCTTTAAATGATATTGTGCTTACAGGCAAAGTCCGCTATGTAGCTGTTTGCAACTGGCCGGCATGGATGGTAATGAAGGCCATCGGCATTGCCGAAAAGCACGGCTGGAACAAGTTTATCGGGTTGCAATACTATTACTCACTGGCGGGCCGTGATATAGAAAGAGAAGTGCTGCCTTTGGCTATAGACCAAAACCTGGCCGTAATGCCCTGGAGCCCGCTGGCAGGTGGCTTTCTATCAGGGAAATATACGCGTAACACCGAGAAAGCCGGCGACTCGCGCCGCGATGTTTTCGACTTTCCGCCGGTAAACAAGGAAAGGGCTTATGATATTATCGATGTGATCGGCAATATCGGCAAACAGCATAATGTATCGGCTGCGCAGGTGGCACTGGCATGGATACGTTTGCAAAAAGGTATTACCAGTACCATCATCGGTGCAAAACGTGTTGATCAGTTGCTGGATAACGTTAAATCAACCGAACTGGTGTTATCAGACGACGAACTGAACAGGATCAACGAAGTAAGTGCCCTGCCTAAAGAATATCCGGGATGGATGGTAGAAAGGCAGAGTGCGGATAGAGAAATTAAATAGTCCGGAAGTCCGCCTAAGTCAGAAAAACCGAAAGAATAACAGTGCTTTACTTTCGGACTTGTGCGGACTTTCCAACTTTTCGGACCCTTAAAGTTCTTTCAGAACTTTAAGGACGTACTCCACCTGATCCGGGTGAACATCCAGATGTGTTACAAAACGGATGCGGTGGGTGTCGGTGGTATTGGCTTTAATGCCTTTTTCCAATAGTTTCTTTACTATCTGTTCAGCAGGAGCTACCGTATCGAACAATACAATATTGGTATCAGCAGGCATTACATATTTTACCCAGTTGCAATTATTCAAAGTATCTGCCAGTATTTGGGCATGGGCATGGTCAATTTTTAAACGTTCGACATGATGATCAAGCGCATAGATCCCAGCAGCGGCTAAAAATCCAGCCTGGCGCATACCGCCGCCGAATACTTTACGAATCCTCCGGGCATATTTTATAGTTTCCTTATTCGCCAACAAAACTGACCCAACCGGTGCTCCCAACCCTTTAGACAAACAAACCGAAATACCATCGAAATATTTACCGTAATCTAAAGCTTTATCGCCAGTGTGTGTTAAGGCATTGAAAATACGGGCACCGTCGAGATGTAATTTTAGCTTACGCTCTTTGCAAAGCGACGCAATCGGTTTTATATCCTCTAAAGTATAACAACTGCCTCCGCCTTTATTTACTGTATTTTCTAAAACAACCAAACTTGTGCGTGGATAATGCACATTCTCAGCATTGATCTCCGGTGTGATCATATCAGCCGTGATGCGGCCCCTGTCACCATTTAATAGACGTGTAGATACCGCTGAGTTAAAAGCGATCCCGCCACCTTCGTAACGATAAACGTGCGCTGTCTGGTCTGCTATCAGTTCATCTAAAGGCTGCGTAAAGCATTTTATAGCGATCTGGTTGGTCATGGTACCTGAAGGGCAGAATATTGCAGCTTCCATACCGAACATGGCTGCGGCCTTTGCTTCCAGGGCATTCACCGATTCATCTTCGCCAAAAACATCATCCCCCACTTTGGCGCTCCACATAGCTTCGAGCATTCCGGGTGTTGGCTTGGTAACAGTATCACTTCTCAGGTCGACGGTCATCATATATCTTTTGAGATTTTTATATCTTAGGGCTCAAATATCTAAATCTTATGCGTAGAATTTTAATTATTTTATTCTATTTCTGTACTGTATTTGCATTACGTGCTCAAACTCCAATCAAGAATGATGACGCTGCAAGCGGTACTTATTATTACGATTTGAACGGCAATAAAATCGTTGGTATTATTTATAAAGACGAGGGGGAAGATTGGTTTTTGTTCAAAAAAGATGTGCAATCTAAAAAGGAAAGAATTACGGCTTCAATGGTAAAAAGCCTGGTCTGCGTTCCGGATAGTTTCATTGTTTCCCGTGTTATTGATTCTGAGGGCCCGAAGTTCTTAAAGGTTCTTGTTAATGAAGACATTAAACTATATGAATATGATCGACTTAAGAGCTTAGGCGCAAGTGGAACAACATTTCGGATCGTTAAAATATTTTATGGTTCTAACGTTGACCAAGTCACTCAGATTAAAAGACGAAATTTCCTAGATGCAATGAAGTTAGTATTTGCTAATCAGCCTGAATTATTGAAAAAAATCTTGGATAAAGAATATGAGTATGATGACATGGAATCTATAGTGAACTATTACAACGGGATGAAATTGGAAGAAGCTCGAAAGAAAAATGCCAACAACAGCACTGGTAAATAATAAAACATTCATGTTACTGTTATATTTCTGATGCGAAAATCATATTTGCTGACTATTGTCTTTTTCACCTTTTTGATTAACGTACAGGCTCAAAAATGGCAGCCCGGTACTTTCACTGATATTAAAGGCAACAAAGAAACCGGACTGATCAGGGATAACCCGCCCGGCAAAGGCCCTATGCCTGATGAGGGATTTATTGAATTTAAAGACGATGCCAAATCAAGCCCTTACAAATTGAGCGCCAGCGAACTGAAATCATTCACTGTAGGCAAAGACAGTTTCGTAGTAGCACATGCCCCTCATAACCAGATCTGGAGCAAAAAAGAGCTCGATTTTGTAAAAGTTGAATTAGACGAAGCAACCAAATTGTACGTAGCTGTAGTGGGCACAAGGACAGGGGACGGTGATGGCTTTGGCGTGCACCCCGTAGGTGGCGTTGGCATGGGTACCGGCGGCTATGGCGGTGCAGCAGGCGGTGTTGCCATTAATATTGGTGGCGGCGGAAGCCGGATGGGTAAAGTACATGTTACTTATTACTACGGCCCGAATACCGCCGAAATGGACCAGGTTACCCCCGAAAACTTTATAGATGTAATGAGCGATATTATGGGTGATGAACCTGATGTACTGGAGAAAATACGCGAGAACCAATTTAACCTGGGCAATATCCAAAACCTGATAGCCTATTTTAAAAAAGTTAACGCGGCCGACAACCAAAAACAGACGGCACAAAGCCAGTAAATCTTTAGACTTTCTGCCTTAAGCTTTAAGCTACAAATTCTGTGCTATCACAAAGCCGCTCGCCCACGCCCATTGAAAATTATAACCGCCAAGCCAGCCCGTAACGTCTACACATTCGCCGCCGAAAAATAAACCCGGGATTTTTTTGGCCTCAAGCGTTTTGGATGATAATTCATCGGTTGATACGCCGCCCCGCATTACCTCGGCTTTATCGTAGCCCTTGTCTCCTGCCGGTTTTACTTTAAATTCATGTATAAGCTTTACGATATTTTCAATGTCAGCTTTACTTAATGATGCCAGGTTTTTATTCACAGGCAGACGGTCGCCAAGCGCTTCAGCAAATTTCCGGGTAAATAATCCTGAAAGAAGAACGAGCAAAGTCTTTTTGCCATTCAGTTCCCGTTCTTGCTGTATCAATTCATCTGTTCGCTGATGTGGCAGCAGGTCGATATAAATAAATTCTCCCGGCCGCCAGTAAGACGAGATTTGCAATATTGCCGGGCCACTCAATCCCCAATGCGTGAACAATATATTTTCCTCAAAACTTGCTTTATCGTTCCACACGCGGCAAAAAATGCTATTCCCGGATAATTGTTCGTACCATGGCTGATCTTTACCGGTAATGGTAAGTGGCACCAGCGCGGGCGCAGTGGTGGTTATTTTTAGTCCAAACTTTCTTGCAATACGTAAACCAAGATCAGTAGCACCCATTTTGGGTATGGGTAACCCTCCTGCTGCTATAACTACTCTTTCAGTACGCAAGGTATTTTGTTTACCATCCTCGATAAATGAAACCCGGAAATCACCATCTTTAACAACATCTGTCACTTGCACTCCACACCATATCTCCTGCCTTAAATCTCTGCAGAGATCTGTAAACACATTCACTACATCTTTCGCCTTATTACTCACCGGGAATAGTTGTCCCAACGTCTTTTCCTGCCCGGCAATCCCATAAGTCTCAAAAAAGCTGACTGTATCCTCTACCGTCCACTGTGCAAATGCTGATTTACAGAAATGCTCATTATTCGAAATAAATTGCTGTGCAGAGGCATATAAATTGGTGTAATTACAGCGTCCACCACCACTGATCAGAATTTTGGCGCCGGGTTTATCATTCTTCTCTAGCACCAATACCCGCTTCCCTAAAAACCCGGCTTGTACAGCGCACATCAGTCCGCATGCGCCCGCGCCTATTATTATTGCATCAAAATCTGTTTGTTTTGCTAAATTTGTACTCATGCAAGGGGTTTCGCAAATATCTGAATTTGGAAAGATATTCATCTTTTTAATTACCGGTATTATTATGGTGGGCTTTGCCTTCTTTGTTACCCGTATCCTTTCGCCTAATAATCCCAATCCCGAAAAGCTGACCTCTTACGAATGTGGCGAGGAGCCAACCGGCAGCGCATGGATTCCGTTTAACTCGCGTTTCTACGTTATAGCGCTGATTTTCTTATTGTTTGATGTGGAAATGGTGTTTGTATTACCCTGGGCCACTGTTTTCGGCGATAAAACCCTTAGCCATACCGATCAGCGCTGGGGCTGGCTGTCGTTAATAGAAATGTTTGTCTTTTTGGGGATATTGATATTGGGACTGGTATATGTTTGGGTAAAAGGCGATCTGGATTGGATAAAGCCGCAGCCTGTGGTACCTGTAAGCGAAAGCCGTGTACCTGCCTCGTTATATGAAAACCTGAATAAACGGCAAAGCGCCTATAAAGTAAAAGAATTCTCATTGGAAACTGCTACGGTTGCTGAGGCCAGTGCACCAACAGCACCTGCAACACCAGTGTCCCCGACACCAAGAAAACCAATGTTCAAGCCGACATTTAAAAAGCCAGAAAATGAATCCTGAAAGTGTTAATGAAAACGGCGGTGTTATTGTCACCAAAATGAACTACCTGCTTACTTGGGC
>JBQCEA010000307.1:0-6173 GCA_051960695.1 Mucilaginibacter sp.
CGGCCTTTACCAATTTGAACAAAAATGATATCGATAAAAATAATTCGGGTCGCGGGTTTGAGTATTTGCTGGAGCAAACGCCGTCTACAGTAGTTACTTCAAATGCGGGTGCAGGAGTTGGCTATACCAGCATCCGCATCCGCGGTTCAGATGCCACCCGGACAAATGTTACGCTGAACGGCATCCCTCTAAATGATGCAGAGGACCAGGGAGTATACTTTGTTGATTTGCCTGATCTGGCTTCATCGGTTGATAACATCCAGGTACAGCGTGGTGTTGGTACTTCCACAAACGGCGCCGGGGCGTTCGGGGCCAGTATTAATATACAAACTACTACCCGCCATGACACTGCTTATGCTGAAATAGACAACTCGGCAGGATCGTACGGCATGGTTAAAAATACCATTGGCCTGGGCACAGGATTACTTGACGGTCATTTTACTGTCGACGGTCGTTTATCAAGAATGAATTCAGACGGATATATCGACCGGGCTTTCTCGCACCTTAAATCATACTTCCTAACCGGCGCTTATTATGGCAAAAACAGTGTATTGCGCCTGAACGTTTTTTCGGGTTACGAACAAACTTACCAGGCCTGGGATGGCGTACCGGAGGATAGTGTAAACAATGGCAATCGCCGGTATAACGAACTGGGCTATATCAATTCGTCCAATAGCTACTACAAAAATCAAACGGATAATTATACCCAGAACTATTATCAATTGCTTTATGATCAGCAGATCAGCAGCAAGCTTTCGTTTAGCGGCGCGTTGCACTATACAAAAGGTTTTGGTTACTATGAAGAATACAGGAATGCCGATTCGCTGAAAAATTATGGGATCACTCCGGTTACCGTTGGCGGCACGTCTATCGATGCCACTGATTTAGTACGACGCTTGTGGCTGAACAACGATTTTTATGGGCTAACCTATAATTTAAATTATAAGGCTGATGATAAACTAAACATGACCCTTGGCGGCGCTTATAATGAGTTTAAAGGTGCACATTATGATAATATTGAATGGACACAAGAAAGCACTGCTATTCCACCGGATTACGAATATGAACGGGATAATGCAACCAAAACCGACTTCAACATTTTTGGCCGGGCCGAGTATCATTTAGGCAAGCTGTTGTTTTATGGCGATATGCAATACCGGCACATCTATTACTCATTCTTTGGGCTTTACCAGGGAACAAATAATGCGCAGCAAGCTATAGAGCTTAACTTCTTTAATCCCAAAGTAGGTATCACTTACCAGTTAGACAAGCATAGCAACGTTTATGCGTCTTTTGCTGTAGGCAATCACGAGCCTAACAGGAGCGATTTTGTTAACTCGACTCCGCAAAGCCGTCCTAAACCTGAAAACCTGAAAGATCTGGAAATTGGCTACCGTTTCAGCAGCCCTGTCTTTAGCGGCAGTGTTAATGGTTTTTATATGCTTTATAAAGATCAATTGATATTAACCGGTGCGCTGGATAGTGTTGGTGAAGCCATTCGTACCAATGTGAAAGACAGCTACCGGGCCGGTGTTGAAGTTAACGCACGGGTAAAAGTGGCCGGGCCATTGAACTGGTATGTAAATGCAACCTGGAGTGCCAACAAGATCAAAAACTTTGAGCAATACTTGTACAACTACGATACCGGAACGCTGGATGGAAGGATATATGGAAACACGGATATTGCTTATTCGCCTGATCTTACCGGATCAAGCACTATCAGCTACCATCCTGTTAAAAATGCGGAGATCGCCTTTATTAGTAAATATGTAAGCCGGCAATACCTGGATAACACCTCAACCAAAAGCCGCTCGCTCGATGGTTATTTGGTAAATGATGTGCGGCTCAACTATAATTTCAGCATAAAGGGAGTCAAAAACGTAGGTGTCGGATTGTTAGTGAACAATATATTCAGCAAGAAATACCAGTCGGACGGAGCAACTTACCCGGATATCGAAGGTGGAAAAGTAGTCAACTATAATTATTTTTTCCCCCAAGCGCCTATCAACTTTTTGGCATCGCTCAATTTAAAATTTTAATGCATAGCTTAATAAAGCTCTTTGAGGAACAACTGCAGCACACTACACTGTTAGAGTGGGTCACTGTTGTTTTGGGTGTTGCCGAAGTGCTATTTGCCAGGGTGAACAATATCTGGCTGTATCCTACCGGTATTGCCGGTACGCTGATCGGAACATATCTGCTATTGATCGCCGGGTTGTATGCTGAATCGGCGCTAAACATTTACTATTTGGTAATGAGCGTTTATGGCTGGATCTTCTGGCTTAAAAAGAAAGGGAAAAAGGAAGTTAAAATATCATGGTTAACCCAACGGGAATGGGCCATCACCTTAATTATTGTGTTTGCCGGATGGGCGATACTTTACCTGTTACTTAAAAACTTTACAACTTCAAACGTCCCTTTTTGGGATTCATTGGCATCGTCAACTGCATGGGCAGGTATGTGGCTGCTGGCAAGGCGAAAGATAGAAAATTGGGCATTGCTTAATATCAGCAACCTGATCGCTATTCCTTTACTCTTTTATAAAAAGTTACCCATGCTGGCCCTGCTTACCCTGTTTTTATTTGTGATAGCCTTCTGGGGTTATTTTGAATGGTACGCTATCCTGAAAAGAGAAGAACAATCTGCAGAGCCTGTTTTAAACTAATTTAAAGTAATGAAAGAAATTGCACATCCTTCAGTATTTATTAAACCAGGTTGGAAGGATACCATAAGGCGTACTGCGACACAGGCCGAGCAATTAGGCTTGCTGCCTCCGGAGCAATTAGAATTGATCTATCGGCAAAAATGGTTTAAGGCGCTTGTACCTGCTGAATACGGCGGGCTGGAGCTTTCATTACCTGCATTAGTAAGTTTACAGGAAGCATTGAGCTGGGCAGATGGCAGTTTTGGCTGGGTATTTACCTTATGCTGCGGGGCTGGTTGGTTTGCCGGATTTATTGATAAAGGCATTGCACCTGAAATATTTGCCGGAGAAGATATCTGTTTGGCAGGCAGCGGAGCATCAACAGGCGAGGCTGTTGAAACAAGAGATGGATATATAATAAACGGGCAATGGAACTACGCCAGCGGTGCCCATCATGCCACACACTTTACAGCCAATTGTGTAATAAAAAATGGCAGCGAAACAGTTTTAGATGAGGATGGTAATCCGCTGATATTGCCATTTATTGTAGACAGAAAAGATGTAAAACTGTTAGAGACCTGGAAGTATATTGGTATGGTAGCGACAGGGAGCCATTCCTTTAAAATTGAAAACCTGCATGTAGGCAGGGAGCGCAGTTTTAAGATCGATCCCGACTTTACAACTATAGATAAGCCTTTATATAAATATCCCTTTTTGCAATTGGCTGAAGCAACGCTTGCCGCAAACCTGATGGGTATGGCTATCCATTTTGTTGACCTGACCGAAGTGATCATCGGTCAGAGAATGGAGCTGAATAAATACTCTGACCAACAAAAGTTATTTCTGCAGGACAAGTTGAATACTATTAAAGCAGCAATAGCACAATCGCGTAAAGATTTTTATAATGCCGTCGATGCTTCCTGGGTAGTAAGGCGTGAGGCAATGTTAGCAGAAGTTAGCAGAGCAAGTCGTCTGTTGGCTAAAACAGCCAAAGAAAGTGTTGATGAATTATACCCTTACTGCGGGTTAAAAGCGGCTGCGCCTGATACAGAGATCAACCGTGTTTGGCGCGATCTGCATACGGCAAGCCAGCATACTCTTTTAACCTTCCCGGTTTTTGAATCTGAACTTTAAACTTTAACTTGGGGTAACGCAAATATCACATTGGATTATAAACTCATTGCTGATATTTGCCCTTACTTAAAACCCTCGTCAGATGAAAATAAAATACCTGCTATTAGTATCATTTGCTTTTGGCGCACTCAGCGTATCATCTCAAACTAAAAAGAAGAAAGCAGCAACTACGGCAGCTGCTCCTGTAACCGCTGTCAGCAATGCATTGCCACGCCCTAAATTGGTTGTTGGTATAGTGGTTGACCAAATGCGCTGGGATTACCTGTACCGCTTTTACGACCGTTACCAGAACAACGGTTTTAAACGTTTGCTGAACGAAGGCTTTACTTGTGAGAATACACTGATAGATTATATTCCGACTGTAACAGCTGCGGGGCATACCTGTATTTATACAGGTTCTGTTCCGGCCATACACGGCATTGCGGGGAACGATTTTATTGTACAGGCTACAGGCAAATCTATGTATTGTGCCGGAGATACTACAGTAAAAACCGTGGGCAGCACTTCAAATGCCGGCGAAATGTCGCCAAGAAATTTACTGACCACTACGGTTACTGACGAGTTAAGATTGGCTACCAATTTCCGTTCAAAAGTAATAGGTATCGCCTTGAAAGACCGCGGCGGTATCTTGCCAGCGGGCCATACGGCCAATGCAGCCTACTGGTTCGACGATAAAAGCGGCAACTGGATAACCAGTACCTATTATATGAAAGACCTGCCGCAATGGCTGAAGGATTTTAACGCGCAAAAGCTTGCAGAGAATTATTTAAAGCTTGACTGGAACCCGTTATATCCGGTTGATACTTATGTGCAAACTTTGCCTGATAACAGCAAATACGAGGGTAAATTTAAAGGCACAGATGCGCCTACTTTACCCGTTAAAACTTCGGCATTATATAAAGGAAATGTAGGCCTGATCCGTTCAACACCTTATGGCGATACTTTTACATTAGATATGGCTATAGCTGCTATCAATGGCGAGCAACTTGGTCAGCACGACGTGACCGATTTCCTGGCGGTAAGCTTTTCCTCGACCGATTATGTAGGGCACCAATTTGGGCCTAATTCTGTTGAGATAGAAGATACTTATTTGCGCCTTGACCGCGATTTTGCCAACCTGTTCACATTTTTGGATGCTAAAGTAGGCAAGGGCAACTATACCGTGTTCCTGACTGCCGATCATGGTGCAGCGCATAATACAGCGTTCCTGAATGACCATGGGGTGCCAGCCGGTGTATGGGACGACGGCGCTACTCTGGATAGCCTGAATAAATTCCTGGCAAAAAAGTATAACGCAGAAAAGCTGGTTATTGGTTTAGAGAACTACCAGGTCAATTTAAATTATAAGAATATCAAAAATGCTAAACTGGATGAAGAAACATTAAAAAATGATTGCATCGGGTTTATACAAAAACAGCCAGGGGTTGCGTATGTTATTGATATGCAAAAAGCGGCAACTGCCGATGTGCCTGAAGCATTGCGGATGCGCATTATAAACGGATATAACCCACAGCATAGCGGCGCTATCCAGATCATTCTGCAACCGGGATGGTTTACGGGCCATGGTTCAGGAGACGGTGGCCCAACCGGTACTACACACGGAACATGGAACCCATACGATACCCATATTCCGCTGGTATTTATGGGCTGGGGAATACAGCATGGCCACCTGAATCGCGAAACGCACATGACAGATATTGCAGCTACCGTGGCCGCTTTGCTGCATATCCAAATGCCGAACGGATGTATAGGCAAAGTGATACCTGAAGTGATGAAATAGTCTTTGGGACGAAAACATGAAAAAATATATCTCCAGGTTTCATTATCTCACGCAGGACCTCCCGCACCGCAGTCACCCTGACCAGGTGCAGATAGCCTGCGCTGCCGGGGCTAATTGGATACAATACCGTTGCATGACCAAAACAGACGAAGAACTGTTAAATGAAATTAATGAGATAGCTGCTATTTGTGACGATTGGGGTGCAACGCTCATCCTGACCAATCATTATCATTTGCTCGACCGTGTGGATGCCCAGGGAGTACATATTGAAGAATTTGACGCTGATTTTGCCGCCATTCGCCGCCATATAGGCGATGATAAAACGCTCGGCGCATCAGCAACAAATATTGACATGCTCAAACGGGTGCAGGGAACGGGAGTAGTCGATTACTGCGGCTATGGCCCGTTTGCACATACAGATACCAAACCGAATGACAAGCCATTACTGGGTTTTGAAGGCTACCGTACTTTGCAAAGTCAGAACACCGATATACCGGTGATCGCTGTAGGGGGTATTCAACTGGCAGATGTGGAGCCTTTGCTGCAAACCGGCATATATGGCATTGCGGTGTCGGCTGCGGTTAACCTTGCACCGAATCCCGCAACGGCTTTCAG
>JBQCEA010000308.1:0-8079 GCA_051960695.1 Mucilaginibacter sp.
TTGATAAACCGATCAAGTTTATCGGTACCGGCGAAAAAATGGATGCACTGGATGTCTTCCACCCTGATCGTATGGCATCCCGTATTCTCGGAATGGGCGACGTGATCTCGCTGGTTGAACGTGCTCAGCAGCAGTTTGACGAAAAACAAGCGGCCGAGCTCCAAAAGAAGATCCGCAAAAACAAATTCGACTTTAACGACTTCTACAGCCAGATACAGCAGATCAAGAAAATGGGTAACATGAAGGATCTGATGGGTATGATACCTGGCGTGGGCAAAATGATGAAGAATGTGGAGATAGAGGATAACGCCTTTAAAAATGTTGAGGCTATCATCAACTCGATGACACCTTTTGAAAAAGAGAATCCGGATTCCATTAACCAAAGCCGCCGTAACCGTATTGCCAAAGGTTCTGGTACTGATCTGGCTGAGGTGAATCGCCTGATAAAGCAGTTTGAGGATATGCGTAAAGTGATGAAGCAAATGAGCAACCCGGCTGCAATGGCAAACATGATGCGTCGGATGCCGAAATAATGAATGGGCTAAAGTAACCTATAAAGCGGCCTGAGCCGCTTTTTTTGTTTAAATCAATTACCTTTAGGCATCAATAATTAGCTATGAGAAGGATATTTTTTTACCTGTTTCCCTTATTGTTCATATATGTATCTGTAAAAGCCCAATCACCCGGCGCTGCCATTGATGTGCAGCATTACAACTTTTATATCCGGCTGAATGATCAAAACGATACCATAAAAGGTAAAGCTGCTCTGGATGTTAAGTTTTTGAAAGATGCCGGTTCATTCAACATAAAGCTTGTTAAGCAGAAGGCTCAGGGAAAAGGAATGTTGGTAAGCCGCGTAAACGAAAACGGCGCAAACGTATCTTTTCAGCAGGGTAATGATGACCTAACGATCAATTCTCCTGCCAAGACGGGCAGCGAACATATTTATACTATAACTTACCAGGGTATTCCGGCGGATGGGTTGATCATTTCGACAAATAAGTTCGGGCATCGTACTTTTTTCGGCGATAACTGGCCCGACAGGGCGCATAACTGGCTGCCTTGTGTGGATGATCCGGATGATAAAGCCACGGTAGATTTTATTGTCGGCGCGCCGCAGCATTATGATGTGGTATCAAATGGGTTAAAAGTAAGCGAAACACAATTGCCCGGTAATTTTAAAGAGACCCACTGGAAAGAAACCGCTCCGCTGCCAACAAAAGTTATGGTAATAGGCGTTGCCGATTTCGCCATAGACCATACCGGCGATGTTAACAATATTCCGGTGTATACTTATGTATTCCCTGAAAACAAAGAAGTCGGATTTGCTGGTTACGCTGTAGCAAAGGAAATACTGGCTTATTATATAGATAAGTTCGGTCCGTTTGCTTATGAAAAACTGGCGAATGTGCAATCCAAAACCATTTTCGGTGGCATGGAAAATGCAAGCTGTATTTTCTATTTCGAAAATTCGGTTGGTGATAAAGGCATTGAAGAGTTAATGGCGCATGAAATTGCTCACCAATGGTTTGGTGATGCAGCCAGCGAAAAAAGCTTTGCCCACTTATGGCTGAGCGAGGGTTTTGCCACTTATATGACAAACGTTTACCTCGAACATAAATATGGTATCGATATTTTAAGGCAGCGTATGGCCGACGACCGAAATACCGTGTTTGATTTCGAGCAAAAAAGGAATACGCCTGTGGTAGATACCACCGTCAAGAATAATTACATGCAGATGCTGAATGCCAACAGCTACCAAAAAGGTGGATGGGTACTGCATATGCTTCGCCGTAAATTAGGTGATGAGGCTTTTTGGAAAGGCATCCGCAATTATTACGCTAAATACAAAAACAGTAATGCCAACACTGAAGATCTGCGCAAAATAATGGAAGAAGCCAGTGGTCAGAATTTGCAGCAATTCTTTAAACAATGGCTTTACACATCTGGTCACCCTAAATTGGTAATCAATTGGAAATATAATGCTGCAACCAAAAAGGTAAATATACAGGTAACACAAAAACAGGCTGATCTTTATGGCCTTACATTGGAATGTTCGCTCAATGGTAAACCGCATAAGATCAATATTAAAAACCGGATAACTACAGTTAGTATACCTACGAGTACAAAACCAGGCTCTATAGTTTGTGACCCCAATGTTGATCTGCTTGCTGAATTTGAAGTACTTACAAAATAAAGCGAATTTTTTTATTTTGCCAATACTTTTATTTATTTAATAATATTCTGTTAAACAAAAATTTTCAAAATAATATACTTTTTGAATAGCATTGGCGTTAATGGATTAAATAAACCAAAAGATCACCGGATACCCTTTCCTGGGCGTTCCGATTTATGAACCTTTAAATACTTTCAGCCATGTTAAGGTCTTATCAATCCATTTATGTAACGGTTTACAGGTGGATGTTCAAAAACTTCGGTCAGGGTAAATTACCTCAATTCAAATCATTATTCAACGTAAGTTTTCTGCTGATCATTGCACTTACGCTGGCGTTACTGATAACGCAATTATTGTTACAGTTGGGTTTGCTTACAGCGGGTGTTTATACTAATATGGCAATTATATTGGGTGCAATATTTTTCATCTTCATTAATCATCTGATCTTTCTCAACAACAAATGGCTCAAAAGCTTAAATGCGCGGATGGCTTTGCTGAGCAGGCATAATCTTAATGCCTGGTCGGTAGTAGTGCTCGTCCATGTCATTATCATTTGTGGGTTCCTTATATTTACAGTAAGGTAAATTTTTTGCCACTAACAAAATATCTCTATCTTTCGCCTGGAATAAACTTTATCCAAAGTGTTGGTAAAAACTTTCGGGAGTGCTGTTTACGGCATCCAAGCGATCACAATTACAGTTGAAGTAAATATAAGCGGCGGCAAACCTAATTATTTTATTGTCGGCTTGCCTGATAATGCCGTGCGTGAATCTATGCAACGAGTGGAGTCTGCTTTGCAGACCAATAATTTCCGCATGCCGCGGCAAAAGATCGTGGTGAACATGGCCCCGGCAGATATTCGAAAGGAAGGGTCAGCTTATGACCTTACCATTGCTACCGCTATTTTGGCCAGCTCAGGACAGATAGAGCAGGAAAACCTGGAAAAGTACCTAATTATGGGTGAGCTATCGCTCGACGGTGGCCTGCAGCCGATCAAGGGCGCTTTGCCTATTGCTATTCAGGCCCGGAAAGACGGCTTCAAAGGATTTATTCTTCCGAAACAAAATGCGCGTGAAGCGGCGATAGTGAATGACCTGGAAGTTTATGGTGTTGAAAATATTAAGGAGATAGTCGGCTTTTTTAATGGAGAAACCGAGTTGAAACCTGAATTTGTAAATACCCGTGAAGAGTTTTTTAACAGTCTTTGCAATTACGATAGTGATTTCAGCGATGTAAAAGGGCAAGAAAATATCAAGCGTGCGCTGGAAATTGCTGCGGCTGGTGGGCACAATGTGATTCTGATCGGGCCGCCGGGAGCAGGAAAGACCATGCTTGCGCGTAGGTTGCCTTCTATTTTGCCGCCATTAACCTTGCATGAATCGTTAGAAACAACCAAAATACATTCGGTAGCAGGCAAGTTATCTACGGCTGATGCATTAGTTACCATCCGTCCATTCCGTTCGCCGCACCATACTATCAGCGATGTGGCTCTGGTAGGCGGCGGTTCAAATCCTCAGCCTGGTGAAATATCATTAGCGCACAACGGTGTATTGTTCCTGGATGAATTACCGGAGTTTAAACGTACAGCATTAGAGGTAATGCGTCAGCCATTAGAGGAACGCCGCGTTAGCATATCACGGGCAAAATTTACTGTTGATTATCCAAGCAGTTTTATGCTGATCGCGAGCATGAACCCCTGCCCTTGCGGATATTATAACCATCCGGAGAAGGAATGTACTTGTCCGCCCGGTACGGTACAAAAGTACCTTAGTAAGATATCAGGACCGCTTTTAGACCGTATCGATTTACACGTAGAAGTAACGCCGGTTAATTTTTCGGAGCTTTCATCAGACCGCCTGGCTGAAAAAAGTGAATTGATCCGGGAAAGGGTGATCAGTGCGCGCGAAATACAAACTGAGCGTTTCGGCAATAAACCCGAACTGCATGCTAATGCACAAATGAGCCCGCAAATGGTAAGAGATATATGCAAAATAGATGCTGCAGGACAAAATCTGCTTAAGAGAGCCATGGAGAAACTCGGCTTAAGCGCCCGTGCTTACGATCGCATACTAAAGGTATCGCGCACTATAGCCGATCTGGCAGGTAGTGAAGAGATCAAATTGGAACATCTTGCTGAAGCTATTCATTTCAGAAGTTTGGACAGAGAAGGATGGGCAGGATAATAAGTCACAAAAATGAAAAACATAAGCTATCTACTTGTATTAATATGGATAATTTTTGCAAGCTGTAAGCATCAAGAAGACGTTAAAGCTTATCACATCAAATTCAGTCCTATTGGCAATAGCGATGTTTTTCGTGACACGTTATATTTTGGAATGACTAATAAGTTTTTTCCTACTCAAAAGACCACTATTATTCAGTTAATAACAGATAGTATTACATTAAATAAAGTAGTATCATTTGTTCATGAAAACAAACCAAATACAAGTTCAGGTCAAAACAAATTTACTGCTTTTGGAAGTTTTGAGATATCTCTATATAATGAAAATCGATTGATTCAACAGTATCATCTCGACCGATCCGATAGTAAACAATACTTTGCCGAGTTAATTGATAAACTTATCAAAAGTAAATCAGACACCAACTTAATAAAGATTGTTAGGATGGAGTTATTAGGGCCAATTCAATAAACCGAACGTCTCAATAACGAAAGTAATGTTTGCACAGCATTATTGTCGCCCAAAGCATTAGCTTCATATTTTCTTTCTAACTTTACGCACCAATTGCTTTTTCATGAGTGATTCTTTTAACCGTCCAATTCGTGTCCTGGTTGCTAAAGTTGGTCTCGACGGGCACGACCGCGGTGCACGTATTATAGCTACCAGTCTTCGCGACGCAGGAATGGAAGTGATTTACACCGGCTTGCGCCAAACGCCCGAAATGGTAGTAAATACTGCTTTGCAGGAAGATGTTGATGCTATCGGCATATCTATTCTTTCTGGCGCGCACATGACTGTTTTTCCGAAGATCATCAATCTTATTAAAGAAAAAGGTATGGACGATGTGCTGGTTACCGGGGGCGGCATTATCCCTGAAAGTGATATGAATGAATTGAAGAAATTGGGTGTAGGCGAACTTTTTCCGCCGGGAACTAATACCGCCGACATTGTGAAATACATTACAGGATGGGTGCATCAGCACCGTAACTTTTAAAATTAGCCGCTATGTTTGAGAACCTGCTTGTACATATTGACGATAATATCGAACTCATCATCATTAACCGTGCTACCAAGCTAAATGCTTTAAATAAAGCTACTTTGGCCGAGTTGCATACCGCCTTATACGATGCATTTAATAATGAGCGCGTAGGCGGCATCATTATAACAGGAGCTGGGGAAAAAGCTTTTGTTGCAGGTGCGGATATTGCTGAATTTGCTTCATTTGATTCATCAAAAGGCGAAGAAATGGCACGTAAGGGGCATACCAATGTTTTCGATATGATAGAAAACAGTAGCAAGCCGGTTATTGCTGCCGTTAACGGGTTTGCCTTAGGTGGCGGTTTGGAACTGGCACTTGCATGCCATATCCGTATAGCCTCCGAAAATGCCAAAATGGGATTGCCTGAGGTTACTTTAGGCTTAATACCCGGCTATGGTGGCACTCAACGACTAGCTAAACTGATTGGACGCGGGCGGGCTTTGGAAATGATATTGACGGGTGATATGATAACCGCTCAGGATGCGCATCAATTTGGGCTGGTCAACCACGTAACTACTGAGGATAATTTGCTACCAGAAGCCGAAGCGCTTATGAAAAAAATATTATCCCGCGCCCCGCTTGCTGTTGCGGCAGCCATTAAAACGGTAAATGCTTCGGGGCAAAACAATGGCGCAAACGGGTTTGAGCTTGAAATAAAGGAGTTTGCCAAATGCTTCGACACTGAAGATTTCAAAGAAGGGGTTTCTGCATTCCTCGAAAAAAGAAACCCCCTGTTTAAAGGTAAATAAACCGTTTTTGACAAATACTTTTCACTGTAAATGTCGCTACAGTTAATAAATAATGCCTTTTTGGGCCATTCTTTATTCACCTTCGCTTAGGTCATTCAAGAACAATTTGTTATGTGAGGTGCCTTAAACTATTCATATAAAATAGTAGTAAAATATATTTCTCTTTATGTAATTGTAACCTAATAAAAATTCTTACCGTAGAAGGTGATAATTTAATTTATTTAACGTACCCTATATGAGACGAATTAGACACATATTACCGTTAATGCTTTTAGCTTGCCTTATCAGTATCAACGGTTGTAAAAAAGACAAAACACCTGGGCCACAAGGTAATACTGGCGCCACAGGTGCTACCGGAGCAACCGGCCCTACAGGTGCTACCGGTGTTCAGGGACCAACTGGTCCTTCCGGGGGCCCAACTGGCCCTACCGGCGCAACAGGTGCCACTGGCGCAACAGGTGCTACCGGTGCATCTGGTACTAACGGTACTAATGGTGCTACCGGCGCAACAGGTGCTACCGGCGCAACAGGTGCCACTGGCGCAACAGGTGCCACTGGTGCAACAGGCGCTACCGGCGCAACAGGTGCTACCGGCGCAACAGGTGCCACTGGCGCAACAGGTGCCACTGGCGCAACAGGCGCTACCGGCGCAACAGGTGCTACTGGCGCAACAGGCGCAGCAGGTGCTACTGGCGCAACAGGTGCTGCTGGCGCAACAGGTGCTACCGGTGCAGCTGGGAATGCAGATGTTAACAGTTACGTAAAAACAGGCGTTTCTGTTCCTGTAACCGGAACTACTATCTCGGTTCCAGCTATTACACAAAGCATTGTTGACTCAGGTCTTGTGCTGGTTTACTTCAGCGCAACAGGTACCAGCGGTCCATGGTATGCATTACCATACAGCAATGGTGGAACTACAATTTCCCTGGTTAGCTATGGTGTAGGTCAGGTTAGTATAACTACCAGCACGCTGCAAAGCAATCTTGACTTCAAGATCGTGGTTATCCCTGGAACATCACTTACTCAGCTAAATGTTACCAACCCGAACCTTAACTTCAAGAGTTACGGCCAGGTAGCAGCAGCTTTACATCTGAGAAACTAATATTTTTCATAGGTTTTCATAAGCGGCCCTCCGGATTATCCGGAGGGCTTTTTTGTTTTATATGTAACAATAATATGATTATTAATTATTTGAAACTTTAATATTGAACCTTTGCACCCAAATGCTGTCATATACGTCACACAACACTTGGTTTAAATGATAAGGTCTTTTTTACTCGCTATTGCTTTCATTGTTCTTTCCGTATGCTGTGCCCATGCCCAAACCGGCAGGGAGGTTGACGGAATGATCGTAGATTCTACCAAGCTCACTATTCCAGGCGCTACTGTTACATTGGTATCAGATAAGGGAGATAGCACAGTGACTGTCACAGATGGCAATGGTAAGTTCGTATTTCCGGCAGTAAAGGGGACTAAATTTTCACTTACCATAGGTTCTATCGGCTACAGGACACTTAAAAGGCACTACGCATTTGATAATGATACTAAACCGGCCGTATTGCCTCCAATCGTTTTAAAACAGGAGTCTAATATGCTGAAAGGGGTTACTATTGTTGGGGTAAACCCGGTTGTACTAAAAGAGGATACCGTTGAATACCAGGCCAGCGCCTATAAAGTTAGGGAGAATGCTCCTGTTGAAGACCTGGTCAAAAAGTTGCCGGGTGTAGACGTTGACGTAAACGGAAATATTACCACGCAGGGAAAACAGGTTACTAAAGTGCGGATAAACGGCAAAGATTTTATGGGTGGTGATGTACAAAGCGCAACTAAAAATCTTCCGGCTGATGTGGTAGAGAATATCCAAATGATCGATGATTATGGTGACCAGGCTAACCTGACGGGAATTAAGACCGGCGAGCCTGATAAAATAATGAA
>JBQCEA010000309.1:0-8668 GCA_051960695.1 Mucilaginibacter sp.
GTTTTATTTTATGCGCTGAGCAGTTTTGCTCAAAGCGGAAAGCCGCTTTTTCCGCAGCATCCTGGAGTAGTTTCTTATACCTATCGCAATTATTTTGAAAAAGATGTACCCGCTACACTCGATACCATTAAAGCTTTAGGTTTTACAGATATCGAGTTCTCGAACCTGTTTGGCAAAACACCGTCGGAACTACGAAAACTGATAGACGAAAGAGGCATTAAATGCTCATCTTATGGTGTAAGCTATGATGATCTCATCAATAAAACTGCTGAAGTGGCCCATGATGCTAAAACTTTAGGTGCAAGATATGTGCGGGTAGCAAGTATTCCATATAAAGGTGCATTTACCCTGGAAGACGTGCAAAAAGCGGTAGAGGCTTTTAATCGTGTAGGTAAAATGTTAAAGGACCAATACAGACTTCATTTTATTTATCATGAACACGGCTTTGAATTTCAACCCTATCAGGATGGTACCCTTTATGACTATCTTGTAAAAAACACTGACCCCCAGTATGTAAGTTTTGAGCTGGATATCATGTGGGCTTTCTTTGCCGGACAAGATCCCGCTATGCTCTTAAATAAATATGGCAGCAGGTATAAGGCTTTGCATCTGAAAGACCTTAAAAAAGGAGTGCCGGGAAATTTTTCCGGTGGTACATTACCGGATAACGATGTCTCTGTCGGAACAGGTCAGTTAAATATTCCTGCGATATTAAAGGCGGCAAAAAAGGCGGGCGTCGAACATTATTATATTGAGGACGAAAGCAACAACGTTTTGAAACAAGTTCCGCAGAGCCTGGCTTATCTAAAAACCTTGAAAGAATAATCACTTAATCAACCATCATGAAAAAATACTATTACTTAAGCTTTATAGCACTTATAGGCGGATTCATAGTCTTGTCCGCGTTTCAAAGTAAACAACAATCCGGTTGGGTGAGCTTGTTTGATGGTAAAACGTTAAACGGCTGGAAACAGGCTACTGGTACTGCAAAATTCTCAGTAGAAGATGGACAAATTGTAGGTACAACGGTTGTTAATTCTCCTAATTCATTCCTCGTTACTAATAAAGAATATGGCGATTTTGTATTAGAACTGGACGCAAAAGTGCCTGACACTACCAGCAATTCAGGTGTGCAAACCCGTAGTCATTTTGATTCGCAAGGAAATAAAGGCGCTGGGAAAGTTTACGGAAGGCAAGTAGAGATCGACCCTTCATCGCGCAGGTGGACAGGCGGCATTTATGATGAAGGACGACGAGATTGGCTTTATCCGATGGAACTGCATGCCAAAGCAAAACCTGCATTTAAAGTGGGTGAATGGAACCACTTCAAAATAGAATGTATAGGCAATACGATTAAAACGTGGGTGAACGGCGTACCAATGGCCTATATGGTCGACACTGTTGATAGCAAAGGCTTTATAGGTTTGCAGGTACATAGCATAGGCAGTAATGCTTCTGAAGCGGGTAAAAAGATATACTTTAAAAACATCCGCATTAAAACAACCGGTATAAAGCCTGCTCCGTTCCCTGCAGGGGTATACGTGGTCGATTATGTGCCTAACCATTTGATAGAATACGAAAAAGATAATGGCTGGAAACTCCTGTTTGATGGTAAAACCAATACCGGCTGGCGCAGTGCTACCAGTGAAGAATTTCCGACCAAGCCCGGCGGCTGGATCATACGCGATGGCACTATGACCATTTTAGGTTCAGCCGGTGGAGAGGCGGCAAATGCAGGCGATATAGTTACACGGGATGAGTATAGTGCATTCGATCTTTCATTTGAGTTCAGAATGAGTCGGGGCGCCAATAGTGGTGTGAAATATTTTGTAACCCTGAATGAAGATACCAAAGGTTCTGCCATTGGATTGGAATACCAGATTTTAGATGATAAAGTTCACCCTGATGCTAAGCTGGGCCGTAATGGTGACCGCACATTAGCGTCATTATATGATTTGATCCCAGCTAAAAAACAAGAACGTTTTATTCGTCCGATAGGTGCCTGGAATACCGGCCGCATAATTGTTTATCCGAATAATCATGTGGAACATTACCTGAACGGTGTTAAGGTGCTGGAATACGAGCGTGGCTCAAAACAATTTAAGGACCTGGTTAAGATCAGCAAATATGTGATCTGGAAAAACTTCGGAGAAGCCAAGCAAGGGCACATTTTGTTACAGGATCATGGTTTTGAAGTGAATTTCAAAAGTATCAAGATAAAGCCATTGCATGATTAAGGGAAATAATCCTGAAAATTATTGCAATCCTAAAATCGTGTTCATATATTGTGTCATAATAACACTTAACCAGTTATAACCAATCTTCCTCATCATGTCTGTTGATACTGCTAACGTCAATAACAGGGCAAAGGCCCAGAATACCTATGATGCTATTGTGATCGGTTCGGGCATAAGCGGCGGATGGGCTGCTAAAGAACTTACCGAACGCGGCCTTAAAACAATAATGCTTGAGCGTGGCCGGAACTTTGAGCACATTAAAGATTATAAGTCGGCAAGCAAAAACCCATGGGACTTTGAGCATCGCGGTTCTATAACACAGGAACAGCGTAAAGAGCATAAGTATGTTGCGCGTACCTGGGGTGCCTACGAGCCGATCATCGATTATTGGGCTAACGACAAAGACGCACCATATACAGAGATCAAACCTTTTAACTGGTGGCGTGCTTACCAGTTAGGTGGACGGTCTATTTTATGGGGAAGACAAAGCTATCGCTGGAGCGACCATGATTTTGAAGCTAATTTGAAAGATGGCTGGGCGATAGATTGGCCGATACGTTACAAGGATATTGCACCCTGGTACGATCATGTAGAGAAATTTATTGGGGTAAATGGTTCGTTAGAGGGGTTGGAGCAATTGCCTGATGGTCATTTTCTGCCGGCTATGGAAATGAATTGTGTGGAAAAGGATGTATCAGAACGTATCAAAAAGCATTTCAACGGCAGCCGCCACATGATCATTGGCCGCTCGGCAAACTTAACAGCGCCCATCAATGGTCGTACCAACTGCCAATACCGTAACCGTTGCTGGGAAGGTTGTCCGTTCGGTGCTTACTTTAGCACACAATCCTCTACGCTACCGGCTGCTCTTAAGACAGGTAATCTCACCGTAAGGCCTTTTTCTATTGTTACCAAAATTTTATACGATAAGGACACCAAAAAAGCTAAGGGCGTAGAGGTTCTGGATGCAGAAACTAATAACACGTATGAATATTATGCAAAAATTGTTTTCGTCAATGCATCAGCACTGAACAGTGCATGGGTATTGATGAATTCGGCAACAGAGATTTGGCCGGGTGGCTTAGGAAGCAGCAGCGGCGAATTGGGCCATAATATCATGGACCATCATTATAACCTCGGCGCATCAGGCGTTATGGAAGGTTATGATGATAAATACTATTTCGGCAGAAGGGCCAATGGTATTTATGTAGTACGTTTTGCAAACCTGTTTGGTGATAAGCGCAATTATTTGCGGGGTTTCGGTTACCAGGGAGCAGCAAGCCGCGAAAACTGGAGCCGTAATATTCCGGAATTGAGCATTGGTGGCAAGTTCAAAGATGCGCTTACCGAGCCGGGTCAATGGACAATGGGTATTGGTGGTTTTGGCGAATTGCTGCCTTATCATGAAAATAAGATCAGCCTCGATCATGATCACAAAGATAAATGGGGATTACCTGTATTGGCGATGGATGCTGAAATAAAGGATAATGAGAAAAAGATGCGCATTGATATAGTAGCCGAAGCAAAGGCTATGCTGGAAGCTGCTGGTGCCAAAAACGTCAGGACCTGGGATAATGGTCATAACGTGGGCGATGGTATACATGAGATGGGTTCAGCACGCATGGGGCGTGATCCGAAAACATCGGTGCTGAATATGCATAACCAGGTATGGGATGCGAAAAATGTATTCTGTACTGATGGTGCGATGATGGTTTCGTCAGCATGCCAAAACCCGTCGCTTACCTATATGGCGATGACAGCACGTGCGGCAAATTTTGCAGTGGATGAATTAAAGAAAGGAAATATTTAAGTAGTTGATTAAGTTAAGGGATTGATTATAAATTTAATCCAGCTTAATCAACTTAATCAAACCAATCAACTTGATCTAACTAACTTAACTGACAATGAAAGTGTACAATTATTTAAAAGGAACTATCGTCCTGATCTTGCTGATAACATTATCATTTAGCGTAATGGCAAAGCCTAAAGTTTTGGTATTTAGTAAAACCGCTGGTTTCCATCATGCCTCAATTGCTGTAGGTATTCCGGCCATTATCAAATTAGGACATGAACATAACTTCGATGTTGATACCACGACCAACTCAGCAAAATTTACTTATGATAACCTGAAGCAATATGCGGCTGTTATATTTTTAAGTACAACAGGCGACGTTTTGAATGACGAGCAGCAGGAAGCATTTAAAAAATACATTGAATCGGGTGGTGGTTTTGTAGGGGTCCACGCCGCTACCGATACCGAATATGGTTGGCCCTGGTATGGCGACCTCGTCGGGGCATATTTTAAAAGCCATCCTAAACAACAGGAGGCAACGCTGCATGTTGTAGATCGCAATTTTATTGCGACTAAGCATTTGCCCGCCGAATGGAAGAGATTTGATGAATGGTACAACTATAAATATATCGCAAAAGGTTTGCATGTACTGATCACGATAGATGAAAAAAGCTATACCGGCGGCGAAAACGGCGATTACCATCCGATGAGCTGGTATCACGAATATGATGGGGGGAGAGCTTTCTACACCGAACTGGGCCATACTGATGAATCGTATTCAGATCCACTTTATTTACAGCATTTATTTGGCGGAATTGAGTATGCCATGGGCAAAGGAAAATAAGATTTGAAATTTTTTTAAAAAGTTCGAATAACTTAACTAAAAAATTCGTTTTTTAATTCTGAAAATTATACTTTGCGAAGTATTACCGAATTATAAATCTTTTTTCAAAAATGAAAAGCAACCTGAAACAACTTTTAGGGTTGGTATGCTGCTGCGCTTTTGCATTCCAGGCGTATAGTCAGAACGGCAAGGAAAAAATCGCCATCATACCCGAACCTGTAAGTATCACTCAAAGCGAAGGCGAATTTGTTTTGCCCAACAGAATTGTTATTGCCACCAGCACCAAACCCGAAATGAAGGAGGTTATTGCCACATTAAGGGGAATATCAGTGCCTACAGGTGCGCATGTTACCGTTTTAAATAGTGCTGCAAATGCCACCATTAGGCTAATACTCAATAAAACCAGGGATACCGTTATTGGTAACGAAGGTTATTATTTATCAGTAACACGCAAGGGTATCGCTATAAGGGCCAATGAACCGGCTGGTTTGTTTTATGGAGCACAAACACTTTTGCAGTTATTGCCAAAAGAAATTTTAAGTGCAACACAGGTTAGCGATGTAAAATGGGCTTCGCCATGTGTGCAGATTACCGATTATCCACGTTTTAAATGGAGAGGTTTGATGCTCGATGTAGCCCGGCATTTCTTTACCAAAGCAGAAGTGGAGCAATACATTGATAACATGGTAAAATATAAGTACAATATTTTGCACATGCACCTGACAGATGATGAAGGCTGGCGTATCGAGATAAAGAGCTTGCCGCGTTTAACTACTGTAGGGGCCTATAATGTAAAAAAAGTAGGCTATTTCGGTACATTCTCACCACCAACACCGGATGAACCGCGCAATTATGGAGGCTTTTATACTCAGGAAGATATTAAAGAAATTGTACAGTATGCTAAGGACAGGTTCATGAACATTTTGCCTGAGATAGATGTTCCGGGACATAGTTTGGCAGCAGTAGTGGCTTATCCTGAATTATCATGTACTCCAGGTGCAGATAAATACCAGGTAAGGTCGGGTGAGAAATTTATGAACTTTACCAAGAACGGCATTAAAGCTGATATAGATAATACATTATGCCCTGCAAATGAAAAGGTTTATGTCTTCCTGGATAAAGTATTAACAGAAGTGGCTAAAATGTTCCCATTCGGTTATATCCATATGGGTGGTGACGAGTGTGCCAAAAACTTCTGGGAGAAAAGCGATTCAGTAAAAGCACTGATGCAACGCGAGAACCTGAAAACGCAGGAAGAGGTACAGGCCTATTTCGAAAAACGAGTTGAAAAGATCGTTGAATCAAAAGGAAAGAAATTCTTAGGGTGGGATGAAATATTAGAAGGAGGAGTAGCACCCGATGCTATTGTGATGAGCTGGCGTGGGATGAAAGGTGGCATACAGGCTGCAAAAATGGGTCATGAAGTCGTGATGAGTCCGACTACGTTTGCTTATTTGGATTATATGCAGGGTGATCCAGCTATCGAGCCTCGCGTATACTCGACATTGCGTTTAAGTAAAGCATATTCATTCGAGCCTGTTCCGGATAGCGTAGATTCAAAACTGATCATAGGCGGACAGGCCAATCTATGGACCGAGCAGGTTTATAACACCCGTCATCTGGAGTATATGACCTGGCCGCGTGCTTTTGCGATATCAGAAGTTTTATGGACGCCAAAGGCTAAAAAGAACTGGAATGATTTCTTCGGACGTGTAGAACAGCAATTCGGCCGCTTTGATGTAGCTCAAATAAAATATGCGCCTAGCGTATATGACCCAAGCTTTACCATTCGCGCAATGCCCGACAGCACATTGCAGGTTGAATTGCAAACAGAGGTGCAAGGCTTGGATATTTACTACAGTTTTGATAATTCGTTCCCGGATAAGTTCTATCCGAAATATACCGAACCATTATTGGTACCGAAGGATGCTTTCCAGTTGAGGGTGATCACCTATAGAAACGGAAAACCTGTAGGCCGCATGATAACCATGCCGGTTGAGGAAATGAAAAAACGTGCGGGCAGAAGAAATTACGATTGATAAATTAGTTTACTAAATAAGAGGGCTCCGCTATGGAGCCTTTTTACTTTTATCTGTCATCATTCTTTATCGGTACTTCAAGGAACGACAGCTTAAATAAACATTGCTTATTTTTGCTTTATGAAGGTAAATGTGCTGGCATTTGGCATTGCAAAGGATATTTTCGGAGGTTCTTCAATTGATGTTGAATTGAATGGCAATACTACTGCTGACCTCAAAAATACTCTGGAAGAACGTTTTCCAAGATTAAAACAGTTAGCATCGTACATGATAGCAGTTAACAATGAATACGCCCAGGAATCGGCGATTTTAACTGAACGCGATGAGATCGCAATAATTCCTCCAGTAAGCGGGGGATAAATCAAACTGTATTGAATATTCAGATTCAAATATCAAACAAAGCGCTTGATATCCAATCTTGTATCGATTGGGTCATGACTCCGCAATCGGGTGGAATAGATGTATTTATTGGAACGGTGCGCAATTCAACCAAAGGCAAAACGGTTATCAGACTGGAATTTGAAGCATACGAACCAATGGCATTAAAGGAAATGCAAAAGATCGCAGACCTGGCTTTTGAGAAATGGCCTGTGCAGAAACTGCTTATTCATCATCGTACAGGTACATTACAAATCGGAGAAGTTCCCGTTATCATTGCGGTTTCCTGTGCCCATCGCGATGCAGCATTTGAAGCTTGTCGGTATGTTATCGATACATTAAAGCATACTGTACCCATCTGGAAAAAAGAGGTCTTTGCGGACGGCGAAACCTGGGTAGCGGCTCATCCATGACATGATCTTGTGATTTTATAACACAACTGAAGATTTTATAGATCAGCAGGATCAAAACCTTCGATCCGGGTTAAACCACCTTCTAAGGAATAAACTTTTGCTTGCGGGAATTTTTGCCTGATAAGTTTTACGGCTTCGGCGCTGCGTTTTCCTGTTGAGCAGTATAAGACCTTTGAATTCCCATTATTAAAGTAATCAATATTCTCTTGTACTTCTTCCATCGGAATATGCTTCCCGCCAATATCGAATTCATCATGTTCACGCAAAGAACGGACGTCGATCAGTTCATAAATATTCTCCTTCAAACCGCGTTTTAATTCATCTACAGTAACCACTGGGATATCAGTTGAGGTTGCTAATTCTGAAATATGGGTTTTCGTTGCAGATCCTATTTTAATTATCCGGCTTTGCAAGGTTTGGGCATCGAAGATTAAAACCTTACCTGATAATAATTCACGGGTTTGCGTTATGTATTTGATCGCCTCATTCGCTTGTAAGCACCCGATTATTCCCGCTAATGTCGGGATAACGCCGCCTTCAGCACAATTGGGTATCTGTGCAGCGTTAACTTCCGGATAAAGATCGCGGTAATTGGGGGAGAATGTGCCATCAGCATTTTTGATGTTCCAGACCGCAACCTGACCTTCATATTGATAAATAGCGCCGTAGATCAATGGCTTGCCTGAAATAACCGCTGCATCATTCAATAAATACCGGGTTTCAAAATTGTCCGTTCCGTCAATAACAATATCATATTGCTTAACCAGCAATAGCACATTGTCTGAAGTGACTTTTACAATATGCGGAATGAGCTTGATACCAGGGTTTTGTTTTTGTAAGCGTTCACAAGCTATTTGGGCTTTTGGGGAGCCGACATCTTCAGGAGTATAAAGCACCTGTCTATGCAGGTTACTGATAGAAACGGTGTCATAGTCGGCGACGCCAATAATGCCGACACCTGCTGC
>JBQCEA010000310.1:0-3674 GCA_051960695.1 Mucilaginibacter sp.
TCATCCTTGCTTATTCTAATAGACCTTACGACCAGCATGATGTAAGCTGTGCGCTTCATTTTCCTTTGCAGCCAGCAAATATATCAGGCTTGCTGTTCCATCCATAGTTGGTTCGTTGGTACTATAATCGCCAAAATCATCATGATATACTGCAAGATTCGACTGGAACTGAACGTAACGGTCAGGCCCAGTCAATTGCAAGCCCTTTAGCGATCTGAAAATGCTGGCATACACAGGGCCATCAACCAAAGCACCATCAAGCGGATAATTGCATAGATGTGCTAATGAAGAATGAGGATTTTTAGGTGTATCGCCGTTGGAAGGTAATCCGTAAACCATACTTTTACCCCAGGGGTTACAGCCCAAAAGCCAGTCGAAACAGGCTTGTTCCAATTGTTCATAAGTACGGTCGCCACTCAATTTGCGGTATAAATAGCATTGAATAGCAAACGAAGTGGTCAGGTTATTAGAACACCATATAAATGGAACTCCCCTGTAAAAGGCATTATGCGAAGCTTTACGCCACACCCTTTCAATGCCTTCTTTATAATAACCGATCAATATCTTCTTTTCATTACCCTTAACAGTGTTTGCTATTTCATAATGTCCAAAATTATGAAACGGGTACCATTGGTAGTGATGTGCAGTGTCGGCTCCTAACCACGGCGTAACAGGCTCCTGATTACTGTAATTAACTGCCTGTTTTAGGTACCGGCGATCGCCTGTAAGTTCATATAATGCAGCGGCGCCCAATTCCATGTCATCAGTCCAGTTATCCTCTTCGTAAAAATAAGGAGCTGTATTTGGTGCGGTTTGTGCCACACCAGGCTTTTTCAGCCCATAAGCATAAGCAGACAAACATTTCTGCTCCAATAATTGGGAAAAAGCCTTATCGCGTTTACTGTAGAGCCGGGCGCCTAATGCAAATGTGCTTGTAAATTTGCCGGCGGTTGAGGCTGTACCGGTGGTCCGGTTTTTATACTTTCCCAATCCCTGAGGCTCGCCTGTAAGAAAATATACCGGACGGCCATTGCCTTTGCCATAACCATAATCCACGGAATCCTTATCCGGCAACCGAAAACCTGCGTGATCACGGTCATCAGCCAACTGGTTAAACATCCAATCAGGCCGTGGATGCATTTTGATCAGCCAATCTAAACCCCATTTGCCTTCGTCCAAAACATCTGGTATTCCGTTCTTTCCTGTTTTACCGTTAGCTAAATGACCATCTTTAAAAACTGAAGGAAAGTCCCTGTAAGCAGCAAGTAAATGATAGGTCGCATTGGCTGATGTGGTCACATATTGCAGATAATCTGTTGCGTCATGCCACCCGCCCGAAACATCAATATGCGTTTTTTCTGGAACTGGGCCGTAAATGATGTATCCATCTTTTATATGGCATGAGTCATTTAAAAAAGGATTAAAACCGCTTCTTTGCTGCCGCATATATCGTAGTGTAAAGTCAGCCGCGCCATTATAAGCGTCTTTATCTATTTTAAATTGAGGAGAAACGGTGCTACCTGCTTTCAGGTAAAATCTTCCATGTGCTTTATAATTGAAAAAGTTAAGCCGGTAAGCCGATCTGAACGGCCCATAAGCGCCGAAATCTCTGCCGGCTTTGCCTTTAAAAACTACTTCGGAAGTTCGGGCGTTGATCAGTTCAAAAAGGACAATTTTTTCATCAGATTTAGATACAAAAACAGCCACTTTTACCGACTGTGGCGTATAACCCAATTGATTGATCCTTATCCATGCAGAAGTATCCTGGGCCAATAATACTTTTACAAATAACATAAAAGCAGCGCATAAAACTGCTTTTTTAAAAGTTGAATGAATACGAAAGCTTTTGAATTGATAAAAAACGGCCATGTTTTTTTGATTTGTCCTTAACAAAAATAAAAAAACGAAGCAGAGCGCAGTATGTTTCCAAGCCGTCACTTACCAGCACCTTTAAAAATCGGCTTGTGCCATTTCGGCCGGTTTATTTAAGCAATTTCTTATGATCCATAAAAATCGTTCAGGCCGTCAAAGAAAGGAGTCCTTCTTTCTTCCACGCATTTTGCTGCATAAAGATACATTGATGCGGACCATGTTTGCCAGTCTTGCCCACGCACTTGGCCATCCTGAGCTTTATGCCACTCGTTGAACCCAAATTCAAGTTGCTTATTTTGTGCATTTTTCACCAGGGCTGTGAGCGCGGATAATTTTATAGCAGCCAACTCAAATTTCTGGGCTGCAACCAACGCTGCTATATAAAAACCACAGATAAACGGCCAGATACCACCGTTATGGTATTCGCCGGGAAGATTAAAGTGCATATAGCGGGGTATCCAATCCGGATCTTTAGGGCGCATAAAGGGAAAAAAGTTGGGCGGCAGGTCAACAGCCAGGTCTCCTTTTTTTTGCATTGCTGCGCACTCTTCTTCTATCCATTTAACGATCTCCACAGCGCGGGATAATGGGGCCAAGCCTGATAAGATGGCAATACTGTTACCGAGCAGATCAAACCGTTCACTGCTATACACCTTATAAGCCCAGAAGGCATAATAGGGTTTGTTCTTAACTACCAGACCCTCATGCACATGGTGATGCATTGTCCCGCCGGCAATAGTAAATTGCAGCATTTCCTCGCGCAAATGTGCTGCACGCTCATGCTGGCCGAACAATTTCAGATAGCTGTAAGTAAGCGAATTGACATATAGGCCATAACCGATGGCCCATTGTTCGTCGCGCCAGTCACTGGTAGGTAACTGACCAACCAGGTATCTGTCTGAAGGACTTTGGTATTCCATCCAGGTCAATGATCGCTGTACCGCCTCTTCCAGAAAGATTGATTCCCCGGTTACCTTTCTGAAAATAGCGACCGCCAGCAGAAACAGCGGTGTAGTATCGCTTGCGCCCCGGTCTTCAGGATCATGTACCAGCGAAGGAATATGACCATGCTCTGATTGGTTTTTGGCTAAGGTAACCAGCACATTCCTAATATTTTGCAGCAATAACTGATTTTCTGAAACAGCTATCCCTAATACGGATATCATCAGGTCTCTTGTGTATGGTTCCGGATATCCCCACCCCGCTGTCCGCGGCAGGCCATCAAAAGCGCCGTGCATATTATGCAGTAGTACATCTAAAGCGGTTTTCTTTGCTTTTTCAATTTTCTGGCGATCTTCAATTTGCATGATACCGTTTTTATTTTATTCCTAATTTATCCTCTAACAGCTGCACAAACCGTTTTGCTACTACACGGTAGTCGAAAAGTGACACTACCCGTTCCCTTGCCGCCTTGCCCAATTGCAGCCGCATGGCCGGATGTGCCGCCAGCTCAAGCAGGTGAGCAGCAATATCTTCCACGTCTGCCCGATAATCTACCGTTCTCGGAATATCAAACGTGATCTTCCGGGGCTCGTTAAATCCGGCTTCAATGCCAAGTGTTACTTCGTCAACTACTATTTTTTCGGCTACATTAGCCAGTAGTGCGGTTTGCCCATGCACAAGCGTATCCAGCATCCCCATGGCGTTGATACCTATAACCGGTTTTTCGCAAGCCCCGGCTTCCACCTGCAGCATTCCGAAACCTTCCAATCGGGAAGGTGCGGCATAAATATCACATGCTGATAACAAATACGGAATATATTCGCGTGAAATAATGCTGGTAGGGAAACATATTTTATCAT
>JBQCEA010000311.1:0-5244 GCA_051960695.1 Mucilaginibacter sp.
AATAAATAAGTGCAGGTAGTGATCAATTACCTGCACTTTTTGTTTATTCAGGGTTGATATCCACTCCAATCCGTTTAAGCAGCATTGAGGCATTAAAGGTTTTGCATTCGCCGTGTTTGATTTTATAATCGAACAGCATTTCGCCATTCTTTACCTGTATATCAAAGTAAAAATTGCGGATATAACCAGGATATTGTTTCTCCAGTTCTGCGATCTGCAGGTCGTGCGTAGCCACAAGTCCAACACCCTTTTTTCGTATCAATTGTTCGATCACTGCTTTTGAGCCCCGGTACTTGTCAACCGAATTGGTTCCGCGCAGCATTTCGTCTATCAGAAAAAAGACTTTCTTATCCGTATCAACCGCGGCAAGCAGCATTTGTAAACGGTCGAGTTCAGCCTTAAAAGTAGATGTACTTTCGTTCAGCGAATCCTTGATACGCATATAACTGATAATCGTGATAACTGATACCTGCATGGCCGCTGCGCATACCGGGGCGCCGCACAGGGCCAGCACTGTATTGATACCGATAGTGCGCAGAAAGGTGCTTTTACCAGCCATGTTTGAGCCGGTAATAATATCGATCTTAAAAGCATCCTTTAACTCGTAATTATTGGCAATACGGTTCTCAATGTTAATGAGCGGATGAGCGATCTGTTTGGCAATAAGCGTATAACCATCACCTTCAGCAATTTCAGGGACACACCAGTCGGGGTAATTGATCCGTAAACTTGCCAAACTGATAATGGCTTCAAATTCGGCAATTACATCAAAGGCTTCCTCTAAATTTTGTTGATTGTCTTGTTTCCATTTTTCAATCGCAATAACCTGGCGTATATCCCAAAGCAGGAACATATTGAGGATGCCGCCGAGAAACATATTCAGCCGCACATCGAGATTATTGATGAGCCGGGCGAGTTGTGCTATAGATCCTGAAATTGGTTTATCATTATCTCTTTTGAGCCGGTCCGATTGCTTCTTTAGATATTCAGATCGCCATTCCTCGTCTTCAATACCTTTAAAAGCAAACACAAAATGTTTTAGGGCTTTTCCAATCTTACCGGCTACCAGATCGGTTTTCTTAATGACCTTCCCTTTTGATGATACTAAACGTAAATTGAACAAGGCGATCAGCCCGGCAATGTATCGCGCCGGTGTATAGAAAATACTTACTACAATTATCACCAGCAAAATATAAGGCGCTATACGGGCGTAAATCGTCAGCCACGCTTGCTTATCCAGTTCGACAGGCATTTTCAGATATTCGAGCAGCCTTTCGATCTCATCCTTTTCGTGCTTTAGGGCAAAGACAAGATTAGCCTGTGTATGGATTTTCCAGTCGTTTTTTTGGGCGATCTCATCAACAGCCTGTTGCCGCAATAGTATAGTTTCTTTCGCCGCCGGGGCATTCAGCCAGCCCGCCAGCTTAACAATGCCCAGCCACGTAGCAGCACGGTTCATTAACTGAAATAGGGAACTACTACCAAATATGTCCAGGTCGGATGTGTAAAAATGCTTATCATTTGAAAACCACGAACCGTCAAGATATATGTTCGCGCGGCTATTTATACTGTTTATCTCGTTTCCATTTAGCTTTTTAATATCAAGGAAATAATTCTTCAATGCATCAAACCGGCTTTGCCTGTTAACCAGCCATGCAAAACATAAACTCAACAGGATGGCCGATACAATGATGACTATTATCTCATTGATAGTCACTGCCACGATAACTGAAAGAATAAACAACCCAAAAACAACCAGGCGAAGCAAGGAATAATTTTCTGAAAGTTTTTTGTATTTATCTGCCTGCTGCGTTGCCCCGGCTATCCGGTTTTGGTAGTCGCTTAATATATCTGGTGTCATTAATTTTTGCCGTAAGGTTGAAATGTTGTAAAGTTGTAATGTTTTTGGCTATATCCAACATAAGAAATGAAGATTACTTTACTGATCATTGGTAAAACTGAAGATGCCTACTTAAGGGAAGGGATAGACAAATACTTTAAAAGGCTGAAGCATTATACCAAAATAGAAATAGCCGAGATACCTGAACTGAAAAACACTAAAGCGTTAACACCCGAACAGCAAAAAGCCAGGGAAGCTGAACTGATCCTGAAAAAGCTAACCGTTACTGATCATGTAATTCTATTGGACGAAAAAGGGGCGGAATTTACCTCGCCGCAATTTGCCACATGGATAGATAAAAAAGCACTGGGATCTGTAAGTAACCTGGTATTTATTGTCGGCGGTCCTTACGGTTTCGACCAATCTGTTTATCAACGTGCTAATGATAAAATATCGTTATCACGTATGACGTTCTCTCACCAAATGGTGAGGTTGTTTTTTGTTGAACAGTTGTACCGGGCATTTACGATCATAAAAGGTGAGCCTTATCATCATCAATAGTGTGATAAAAGGTAAGGCTTGTGTAAAAATAACTGCTTAAAGCGCTAAATACTGGTTAAAATAAGCTTATTTAATACATTTGAACTGATATTCCCGATACTATGAATCAAGTTGTACACGAATTAATTTCAGTTAAGTTCATTATTCTTTACACGCTTATTATCTCTACAGTAATTGTTCATTACCGCGGAAAGGTGCGTTATAAGTTTTTCAGACAGCTTACTGATCATTCTACCTTTATGGCGCCTATCAATATTCCGATGTATGCGTTTTCGGGTGTTGAGAACAAACCATATATCAGTACAGCTAACTTTCCGCAGTTAGAGGCCCTGAGAAATAACTGGGAGATCATTCGTGATGAGGCCCTGCAGCTGGAAAGGGAAGAACTGATAAAGGGTTCGGATAAGTACAATGATGCCGGGTTCAATTCATTTTTCAGGCGCGGCTGGAAACGCTTTTACCTGAAATGGTATAATGATTTCCATCCGTCAGCCAAAAAATATTGTCCGCAAACCGTTGAGCTGATCCGCAATATACCTGATGTAAAAGCCGCTATGTTTGCTGTATTGCCTGCCGGAAGCGAGCTGCTACAACACCGTGATCCCTACGCTGGTTCGCTTCGTTATCATTTAGGCTTGATTACCCCGAATTCCGAAAAATGCCATATCATTGTTGACGGGCAAAGCTATGCCTGGAAAGATGGCGAGGATGTCATTTTTGATGAAACCTATATTCATTACGCTGAAAATAAAACAGATATAGACCGTATCATTCTGTTCTGTGATATCGAGCGCCCGGTAAAAACCGTTTTCGGCCGTGCCTGGAACAAGTTTTTCGGCTGGTTTATTATGGCGTCAGCGGCTTCCCCTAACATGGGTGATGATAAAACGGGGAATATCAACAAGGCCTTCCGGTATGTTTATTCTATCCGTTTGCTGGGCAAGCGCATAAAAGCCTATGACCGTACGCTTTACTATATTGTAAAATATATATTGCTTCTGATAATATTATACTTCGCGTTCTTCAGATGGATCATTAATCTGATTATAAATCACTAATTTTGCTGCATGTCAGCAGGTCACGAGCATTCGCATAACCATTCGCACACGCATAGCCACTCGCATTCACATGGTCATGGCCATCACCATCACCACGATCATACGCCGAAGCTCGACCATCTGAATACCGCTTTTATAGTGGGTATCATCCTTAATTCGGTTTTTGTGCTCCTTGAGGTGGTTGCCGGCTTATGGAGCCATTCGCTTTCGTTACTTACCGATGCAGGCCATAACCTGAGCGACGTTGCCGGGCTTGCGCTTGCATTGCTTGCCTTTAAATTGACCAAAGTAAGCTCTAACAACGAATTTACTTACGGATATAAACGATCAACCATCATCGTATCATTCTTTAACGCGATGGTGCTTTTTATTGGCGTTGGTTTTATCGGGTACGAAGCTATCATACGTTTTATGCACCCCGAAAATGTGGCAGGCGGAACAATGGCATGGGTGGCTTTTGCAGGCATCGGCATTAATGCGGTTACAGCATGGCTTTTTGTAAAGGATAAAGACACCGACCTGAATGTTAAGGGCGCTTACCTGCACATGGCAGTTGATGCTATAGTATCTTTCGGAGTGGTAATATCTGGTTTGCTGATCTATTTTACCAAATTGTACTGGATAGACAGTGCAGTGAGCCTTATTGTAGCCATTGTAATATTACGCGGTACCTGGAGCCTGCTTTCCAGTAGTTTAAGACTTGAATTGGATGGTGTTCCTAAGGAAATGGATATCGAAAAGATCCGCACAGAGTTAATGAAGGCAAAGGGTGTTAATGATGTTCACCATATCCATGTGTGGGCGTTAAGTACTACCGAAAATGCTTTGACGGCCCACCTGGTAATAGATCCCAATTGTGCATTAACTTTCGATCATATTAAACATGACCTCAGGCATAGGCTTGAGCACCTTTCTATAAGCCACAGCACTTTTGAGCCTGAATTCTCGAACGAGAAATGTGCGCAGGTGGATTGTTGAGAGAAAGTTGATTAAGTTGGATTGAGTTAAGTGGTTGATTGAGTTCTTTAACTTCTTAACTTAATCAACCATTCAACTCAATCAACCAATTTACTTCTTTTTATTAGCCTTCGGCTTTTTCGGCGCAGCTGCTGTTTCTTCAACAGCTACAGGTGCTTCCTCTTTAGTTTCTGGTTTAGCAGCATCTTCTGCAACAGCTTCAGCCGGGTCAGGCTCATTGAATTGTGGCAGATCTTTTAAGACGTTGTACCAGGATAGGATCTTTTTCATATCCGAAGCATATACACGCTCTTCATCATGCTGGGGCGCTACTTCCCTGAAAAACTCACGCATCTTGTTACCGTCAGCTTTTGGGTCGGGCACATTCTTCGCAGTTTTCATGCGTTCGAACACATCTGTCAGCTTCAAATCATTGTCTTCCCCAAAAATGGTTATCTCATCAAGGGCCGCAATTTTCGCAGTTGAAAGGTTAGCTACCAGCTTTGTTTTTTGTGCATCCAGGCTTTCGAGTATAAAACCTGTTTTATTTTGTGCCAGCGCTTTCCACAGGCCCGGCTTTCCGGCTACAGCTACAATTCCTCTTAAATTCATGTAGTTTAGTTGTAAAAGTTGTAGTGGTTGTAGTGGTTATAAAGTTATCATTTCTAAAAACAAATACAACCGGTACAACCAATTCAACTAATGTTATTCTTCAATTACTTCAACTCCTAAAATTTTGTCGCCCTGGCGGATCTGGTCAACAATGTCAACATTCTCAATAACTTTACCAAAGCAGGTATGGTTCCTGTCTAAGTGCGCAGTATTGGC
>JBQCEA010000312.1:0-4422 GCA_051960695.1 Mucilaginibacter sp.
TGAGGAACGTTTTGCTTTGTTCCATACGTTGATGGAGTCAGTAGACCTATAGTCCGCATAAGTCTGAAAGAATTGTTTATTGCTGAGGGCGCAGGTCTTTTGGCATTCGTCCTGTTAATAGGAATTGGGCCCATTTTTCATTGCCATTTTTCCGGGCAGCTTCTGAAGCTTTATTCCAATCGTAAGTACAAAGCACCTGTTCTATATTGATGCTGTCGCCGTCTGCATTAACAATAGCATACTTAGCATGTGGTGTATTGGATTCCATTGCAAAACGATGTTCGCCATTGCCGAGGTAAGCCGGCAAGCCAACACTTCCAGGATTTAAAATGATCTTGCCATTTGATAAATAGATCACGCCGTTTACATGCGAGTGGCCGCACAGGATAATAAGTTCTTTAATACCTTCTGTCTTCTTTAACAGATCCTCATCGTTGTATACAAAAACGCCGTTTGCAGTTACCTGTTCCAGCAAATATTCGTCATCGCTTTCGGGCGTACCATGGCATACAAAGAATAATTCATCCAGGGTTTCTGTTTTCGGCAAAGTACGCAGCCAGTCGATACTTTGTTGTGACAGGTCAGCCTTTACCCTATCCATCCCTTCCTTATCAAAATCGCCATCTACACTTTGCAATATTTCACGGTCAGTATTACCGCTTATACAAAGCATTTTATTCTCGCGCATTAATTTGGCAACCGCTTCCGGCTCAAGCGCTCCAAAAAAGTAATCGCCAAGATTAACAATGTCCTCAATCCCTCTCGACCTGATATCTTTTAATACAGCCCCGAATGCAAGCGAATTGCCATGTATGTCTGAAATGATTGCGTACGATCTCATAAAGTTTTTTTGAATAGTAACAAAACAAACAAGCCCCTTGTTAGGGGCTTTGAGTTATTGTTTTATCAGATTGTACAATTCATCCAGTTTTGGCGAGAGCACAATTTCGATACGCCTGTTTTTTGCTAATGCGTCTGGCGTTGTACCGGGGTCAACCGGCTGGTATTCACTCTTACCGGTAGCGGTCAGCCTGTGCGGATCAACTTTTTGTACTTCTGTCAAATACCTTACAACCGAAGTTGCACGTAACACGCTCAAATCCCAGTTATCTTTTATCTGACCAAGATTGATCACTTTTTTAGTATCGGTGTGCCCCTCAACCGCAATGTTTATATCCTGCTCTTTATTTAATACTGCTGCCAGTTGCTGCAAGGCATCCTTACCGTGCTGGTCGATAGTGATACTACCTGAAGGGAAAAGTAATTTGTCAGCAAGTGATACATAAACCTTACCGTCGCGAATGTCAACCGTTAAGCCGCTGTTCTGGAAGCCCAGTAAAGCTTGTTGTAATTTATCTTTGAGGGCCGCGGTCGCAGCATCACGTTTCTTCAGCGCATCTTCAACCTCTTTTAAACGCTGTTCACGTTTTTGCAGATCGCTGGATAGCTGACTCACCTTTGACGAGCTATTGGTAAAATTATCGTTCAGTTTGTTATAACTGCTGTTCAGGGCATCATAGTTATTCTTCAATTCAGCTAATTGATGATGCAGATGCATCGTATCGGCTTGCAAACTGGACAATTCAGCTTCGAGGCTTGTGCTACGGTTTGACAGTGAATCGCGTTCCGCCATTAAAATTTTGTATTTCTTTTGCGATACGCATGAGTACAATGTCACGCTCAATATAAAGGCAAATAAACAGTATTTTATTTTCATGGTATTTAGGATTAACGTTTTTAGGAAACCGCGTTCTTTAAAAATTCATTCAAAGGATATATTTTGCTGCACATAGTAACTATGGTATCTATAACCCCTTCCTTCGTCAGTTCATCATTGGTAAAGGGATGTTCAGCTACAAATGATTTTAGCTTTAGCAATTCGATATTCTCATTATCCGGACTATAATCGCGTGGTACAGTTTTTAACTTGTCCTGGTTGCGAAATTCACCGAACAATTTCTTAAATCCTGGCTCATCTACAATCTTCTTCAGGCTATCGGCATTATAGTCTATCTCCTGTCGTATTTTTTTCAGGTTGTCGCTTTCAGGCATCCAGCTGCCGCCTGCAATAAACGAGCCTTTCGGCTGTATATGCATGTAATATCCCACATGTAAGCTATTCCCCGAGCTCGTTCTATAAATACCAAAATTGCTTTTGTAGGGTGTTTTATCCGGACTGAAGCGTATATCCCGGTAAATGCGCATTACCGATTTCTTAGGATCAGTGGCTATATCAAGCGAAGGGTCTATCTTACTTAGTTGTTTGATCAGTTCGGCGGCAAATTCAACTACGTTTTCACGCGCTTTGTCATGGTCGGCTTTATGGGCCATAAACCAGTCGCGATTATTATTTGCTGCAAGATCACGTAAAAAGGTAAAAGTATCGGGGTGTATTCTCATGACAGAAACAAGCTGCACATACAGTTGCTAATATAACGCAAACCGCTCTAATTTGCAGCAATTTATTACCAACAATAAAGTCGCAGAAAGTTGATGTTCAGCAGAAAACTAACTTTAATTCAAGTTCAGTTTCTCATGCGGCACATTCAGGTCAACATTCTTACGGCGATATTTCTTATACCATACAATGCCTACAATTATAACTGCCAGATATGGCGCACCTAACAGGTATATAATGCCATTATTGAGCCCGTGAGTGGTAGTACTCCCGCTTTTATTATTTGACTCAACCGCTGTGGTGCACATGGCGCATTGTGCTTTCACCGGCACATAGCTGAAAATCATAAAGCCAAAGGCCACAATGATCAGTACTCTTTTTATGCTTTTCATGATCACAAAGTTACGCATAAAATTATTTCAGAAATAGAAAAATCAGCTATTAAAAATGATAATATGGCGAGATCAGAATATAAACGATCACCCCGGTTATAGTAACGTAAAGCCATATCGGGAAGGTCCATCTTACCAGCTTCTTATGCTTTTCAACCTGCATCTGCAAACCACGGTAAAAGCTTAGCAAAATAAGCGGTAAAACTGCAGTTGCCAGGATAATGTGCGAGGCCAATATGATGAGGTATATCGTCCTGGATGAGCCTACCGCAGCCAATTCTGTTGCTGATAGCTTTCCATCTCCGTTGATGTCGCCGTAAATAGTTTCAGGCATCAGGTAATGAAAGAAAATATAAGATAACAGGAAAAGCGAGGATAAACAAAACGTAAGGATATTTATCCTTTTATGCATAGTGATATTCTTTTGCCTGATGAAATACAATGAGATCAGCAACAATATACAACATATACCATTAATGACGGCATTCATTTTAGGGAGGTACTGGACAAACGAGGGTATGGTTGAGGGTACTGGAAAAACACGGCGGTTTAGAAGCAACACCACCAGAAATACGAAAATGGAAACAACGGCTACAAAACGAAATATAAACTTATCAGTCATGGCTAATACAAAGGCTCTTCTTTATCCCTAACTTCTTCAGACAATAATACTTTTATTTCATTATTCAACCGTACAACATCATTGAAGGATGCTCCCGAATAATAACCCCGTATCCGTTTTTGCGAATCGATCAGGATCAACTTATCCGAGTAGATAAAATCGCCATTACCAAGCGGCTGTGCATTTACCAGAAACCCTTGCCGGGCAAGATGGTAAATGGTTGCAGTATCACCCGTAAGGAAACGCCACTTAGGCCAGGGAGAATCATATTTCTTTGAATAAGCATTCAGTACCTGCTGTGAATCACGCGCCGGGTCAACGGTAATGGAAACCAGGTCTACCATGCTGTTTTTAGCATAGTTTCGCATTAAACTATCCAAATAATTATTTATGGTACCGCATACCGAAGGGCAATGCGTATAAAAGAAGCTTGCTACGAATATTTTATTATCAAATGTCTTAAGTGATACCGGCAGCCCGTTCTGATCATACAATTTAAAATCGCCTAACGTATGGAATATTGTATCAGGAACTTCTTTCCCCTTTACCTTATGCGTGGTTTTAGCCAGCTCCTTAGGGCCAAATTTAGACAGCGGATGATAGGCATTTTTTCCCTTTTCAACCAGTAAATAATATAAAAATCCCGGTATTATGAGTATAAATACCAGGATCACAAACTTTTTTATTAAGCTAATTTGGCGCATTACATTCTCAAATCAACCCAGTGATGACTTTCGTTGGTCAATACCAGGATCAATCCGATTATAAATAATACCGGTACTACTATTGCAAACACCAAACCCATTTTTTCGAATTTGAGGTGCATAAAGTAAGCAACTATATAGAAAGCTTTAAATAATGTTAAAACGATATAAACAGGGTTAGCTACATGTATTGGCAATACACCATTTGGAACAAGGTATAGCGCTATAATGAATTCAACGCAGGTAATGGCCAGTAATATGAAGAAAACATTCCATATTTTCCTCTTGGTCATGGTATCATGCTCA
>JBQCEA010000313.1:0-4118 GCA_051960695.1 Mucilaginibacter sp.
ATGCTTGTGAACCCGCATTTGTAAGCTATGGCTGAGATGCTTTCGTATTTATTTTCAGTCAGCTTTTTGCAGGCTTCGTTTATGCGCATCTGGTTCAGGAACGAAACGAACGTTTGCCGGGTATGCTTTTTAAAATAACGGCAAAATGCCTGCGGGGTCATACAGGCTTCTTCAGCAACGTCATCAAGTGTAATGGCTTTGCTGTAATGCTGCAAAATATAATTGTAGATATTACTTATCCTGATGCCCTCGCTTTCGGTAATACCTGTTGTGATGCCTAATTCGGACAATGGTTCAGGCTGGGCCTTCATCGTTGTGAGGATGCGCAGCATTTGCAGGAACTGTATGATCTGGTCCGATCCACTGGTGCCTTGAATATCAAGCATAGCGCGCGACACTTTGGGCATAGCTTCGGCAGGCAGCTTAAACCCTTGCGGATGCTGCTGGATAAATTCCTTAAAGCTTCTCATTTCCGGCAACTCGAACATTGCCGACAAACTGCCGTTCGGGTTAAAAAAAATGGTCAATGCCTTGATACCTTTGCTGTCGGGCTGAAAGTATTCCGGACTGCTTTTGAACAAATGGGGCTGGTCGGCTGCTATGTAATAGATCTCGTCAGGCTTAAAAGCATGCATGTTATTGCCTGCTATCAGTGTGCCCTCGCCCTGTTGTATCCAGGTAACCTGTGCCTCTTTGTGACGGTGTAAGTGCGGGTAAAAATGGGGTAACTCTTCATACTGCGCAATTACGCATTTATCATGTGCAACAGGAATAGTGAATTGTAAAACCTTCATTTGGTTGAAATAACTGTGCAAATATTAACACAAATAATGATAACCGAAACAAAACCGGGTAAAAATTGAGAATAATAAAAAATTAATTACACGTTAATATTGTCAAATATTGATTTCGTTTTTATTTCATTATAAGATGATAAATTCAATCACTTAAACGACCTAAAGTCCCTTAATTATATATTAAACCCAGGAGGCGTCGCAATTTTATATTGCACGCCTTTTTTAGTTTCTCCGAAAATGATTTTCGCATCTACAAGGCCTCACTTTTTTTGAAGGGCAAATAAAACTTACAGGCACCATTTTTGTAATTTTATTTTACAATTTCAAAGTAACGTTATGCGCATATTAAGATTTATGGCGATAGGCGCCGCTGTCGGTTACGGCATCTATTACCTTACCAGGGAAAAAGACAACGGTAAATCGATACTGGACGAACTGATCGAGGATGGCCCGGATTATTTCGACCGGGCTAAAAAATACGTGGAATTAACCGTAGATCAGATCTCCGAACGGCTGCATATCAAATAAAAAGCGTTCCGGATCTCACACCGGAACGCCATCAACTAAACCAGGCAATCTCATGCATGGTCTTTCATAACTCCCTTGCGGAGTTGGTTTCTTTATCAATCTGGTCCACCGCCCGGAGGAGGTCCGCCCGGCCCGTGCCCATCCGGCCCAGGCCCATGGAAACCACCCGGCCCTGGCCCTTGCGGACGCTGCCCTGCAAATTTCTGTAACCTTAAAGTGAACGTAAGCAGGTAATACCGGCCTAAACGGTTCACATTGCTTTGTGCTATTGACGTTGCTGTTTGTGTGGACGTAAAACCCGTGTTTTGGTTAAATACATCATTTACAGAAAAACGCAGCGTTCCCACATTGCCTTTTAAAAAGCGCCGTTCTACATAAGTATTCAAAATGTTGGGATTAGTAGCGCCCTTATAACCTTCATAAATGGTTTTAGTATAATCATAGCTTAAGGTCCAGTCTTTCCAAACATAGTTTTTGCCGTTGACGCCCAATGTAATGGTTTGGAAATTGTTGTTCACATTGGCTTCGGGGACAGAGTTATTAGAATGGTTAACGCTGTAGCTGGTATTTACTTCAGCGTCGATAACATCGGTTATGTCTACCCGGAAACGTGCTCCTTGTGTAAGCACCAGGTCTTTAGCGATATTCTCTTGCTTGGTGGGGAGGAAACTTACCGCATCAAGATCGGTGAGGTAAGAAATATTATTGCTATAAGATATATTACCATTGATGAACAAGGTATACTTCCGCTTTTCCCAGGGCTTGGCAAACAGGTAAAATGCATTGGCGCTATAGTATCCGGCTGCATTCTGGTATTGTGTTAATATGGTACCTGCCAGGTGCGGGTCGGAGAAGTTACGGGGATAAGTAATTGTATTAGCCACGATCTTATTATCCGTTTGAACAAAACTCAGATTAGAAAAGAATACGTTGCCTGATGCAAAATCGAACTTATTATAGCGGATGCTTACCGTGTTATTATACTCGGGCAATAAGTTAGGATTGCCTTCCACGGGATATGTGGCATTGGAAAAATCTGTTACCGGCTGCAACTCAGTATATGTTGGCGAATTGCTTGCTCCCGTATAGTTTATGGTGAGTGCCTGCGTACGCGAAAAATTGTAAACAAAACGGGCTACCGGCGAAATATTGAAAGTATTTTTATTCGTCGGAGCGCTTTCTAATGATGAACCTTCCAACAATGTAGGTTGTGCTGCAACACCTAAAGTATAATTATATTTCTTTTCGATAACACGGTAATTAAGCCCGAAACGATTGGTGATAAAGCTGAAATGGTAATCATTGCTTAAACGCGGATCACGGTTAAACCCTTCCCCCTCAACCAGGGTATCAGCCAGCCTGTCGGCAGTGGTATACGCATTATGATACGCATAATTTAGTTCGAGATAAGACACCCTGCCCACCGGCTCCATGTATGACACGGAAGTTCCCACACTATCTGTGCGGCTATTGGTTGTGATCTCCTGGTTTGCCGGGGCATTGGCCCTGCCGGTGTAAATAGGGTTTTGATATTGGTTGCTGGTAGTTGATCCGCCGGTTAGCAATACGCTGAAATTACGCCCATGACTATTGAACCTGTGATTATACAATACACTGCCGCCAAAATTCGGTGCTTGCGAATGGCTCAGCAATGCGAGGTTATAATTTTGAGTAGTATCCTTGCCTTCCAGTAACATGCTGGTAGCATCTTCCCTGGTATGTACGCCAGCATAAGAGAACGACGGGCTTATTTTAAAATAGTTAATGGTATCGGGTTTATATTCAATGTTGAAATTGAAGCGATGGTTGATATTCTCATCTGTCTCGTTGCCCTGGCTTTTTTGTGTGCTTGGCGAAAGAACGGAGAGATTATTCTGAAAGGTGGAGGTAATGGTATTTACGGTATTATCAGCAAAACTGTAGCTTCCGTAAACGGTGATCTTTTTACCCCAGTTATCACGATAGTTAAGTCCGAACGAGCGTGCCGTGGTGATACCATTGGCACTGGTACCAAAAAGCCCCGGAGGGCCACCGCCCCGACGGCCCGGCCCGCCGCCGCCAAAGTTGAACAGGTTGGTATTGGTATTGTTCAGGTTACCAGAAACAGCGATCTGGCGGTTGCCGCTAAAACTGAATACGTTTGCCGAAGCAATATAACGGTCGTCATCCTTTGAGCCATCAACCTGTGGAATTGCATCACGGCCACCGCCTATTGTGCCCTGCCCAAAATAGCCGTAGTTTTTACTTGGCTTTATATTGATGTTCAGTACCTTTTGCGGGTCGCCGGTTTTTATGCCGGTAATGTTAGCCTGGTCGCCGTAATCATCAATCACCTGTACATTTTGCACCAGGTCGGCAGGCAGGTTACGGGTTAAGCTGGTAACGTCGCCTGCCATATAATCTTTACCGTTCAGGCGCACCTTAGTAACACTTTTGCCCTGTGCGGTAATATTGCCATCCTTGTCCACATCCATACCCGGCATTTTTTTGATCACATCTTCCACCGCCGCACCCTCACGTACTTTATAAGCGGCCGCATTAAATTCCACGGTATCTTCTTTTATCTTAATGGCATTAACGTCAGAAATGGTTACCCCCGCCAGCATGATGGATTCAGGTTTCAGCACAACCGGGTTAAGTATAACGGGCTTATTATCATTGTTCAAAATATAATGGCGTTTCAGGGGCTTATAGCCTATGGCAAAATATACTATACTGAATTGGTTAACCGTTATCTGCGGAAACTGGTACCGTCCGTTAGGGTCGGTTGCAGTGGACAGGCTATCAGTCCCG
>JBQCEA010000314.1:0-4045 GCA_051960695.1 Mucilaginibacter sp.
ACGGATCGACCCATTGATCGGGATCAGCCATATTCGCCGAATTGGTTACGCCGATAGGTATAACCCGCATGGGTTCGCCTTTATTGGCTAATCTTATTGCCTCCTGTTTAACACGTTCTTCGCCAAATAAGCCCGGCAAAGTGGAAACCAGTCTGTCCGGCAGAATAGCACGGCGCGGCGTTTCTTCGCCAGTAAATACGGCAATATCTGTTACCGGACGCCCCATTTGCAGCAGCGCCTGGCAACGCGAAATATAGTCAAACCACGCTTTACCGGGTTTCCACCAGGTTTGGTCGCGCTGAAAAAATGAACCGATACCATCCAAAGTCATGCCGGGTTTACGGTTAAGCCATGGATTGAGCACATCGACATGAAACACATACCGGTTTATGCCCGATGCAAAATTTCTGTCGGCAATGGGTTTAAACATAGCAGGTTGCTCATCCCACATCAGCCTTAGTTCTGTAAATGCCTCAGCCTGGATGATATTTCTGCCATAAATATGCCCGCCTGAAATGGCATCAAGCATATCGTTTGGTTTATCATGCGTAGGACTGCGGAACCAAAACTCACCCATCGGAATATCAGCCTGGCTGAAATGCAGCATACCATCGCTTGTCATTACCGGAGCCACACTTTCGGCACTAAAACTGCAACCTTGTGCATGGGCCAATTTGGCCATCGTACCATAAAAATTGTCTACTAACAGTTCAGCAATGGTTTTCCGCACATCACTCAATACTTTTTCAGAAATATCAGCACTTTCAACAGGCACACCGGCCATAACAGGCAGATAAGGCAACAGATCATATCCCCTACGCTTTTTAAACTCCGCTGCAAATACCGGCGACCAGTTTTGGCTGCCGCATTCCCAGCTATCCACATGGAATATCTTTAATACCTTCTTGGCGGTTTCGGGGCCAACCTGCTTTACCACTTCGCCATACCAGTGGTTAAACTGAACTTTTGCCGCTTCAGGGTTAAACTTATCGCACTCCAAACCGCTGCCTGCACCGCCCGTAGCATTTGTATGCCCGGTCGACGTATGTCCGATTCGCAGGATAGTCCAGTTACCAGCCGGTACATTCCATTTCAGGCGACCAGCAGCATCCATTTTATCGGTTATATCGATGATCTTATCTTTCGGGATGCATAATTCATCCGGCACTTGTGATGTTATGGTACGTTTACTGATACGCCAAACCTCGCCTGTTTTACCTTCGAATTGGTGAATGCACGGCTCTGAAGAAAGCTCAATACCTGAAAATTTAAGCGATGGTTTCCACTTGGCAAAATCAATGTCTTCAGCACCCGGTTCCGTACCAGTTTTATCATAAACAAACCTGAAATACTTTGCCGTTGTTGGAATGAGGTCATTTGTTATATCAGCATCGCCATCCTGCCATCCGTGGCGAGGTGGCACTAACCGCGTAACTGTTTTAAATTCTTTACCGTCGTTACTAACCTGAACGATCAATCTCTCCGACTGAAAATTACTGGCATTGGTGTGGATCACTAATGAGCGGCAGGTAAAAGGTTTGTCAAATGCCAACTGCACCCAGCAAGGCTGGCTGGTGGCAAAGCTTTTCTTGTTACCTTTTTCAAGCAGGAACTGTACATCTTCGCCAGTGCTGGCAGTCACCTTAGGAATGATTGTTTCTGTTGTAATACCGCTGCCTTCAGGCGAAGGATAGGCCAATATCTTAATATCCCTATAGTAATTTTTGTAATGTTTTGGTGTAGATAAAGTGTCGTTGAACATTTTTCCACCGGTAACCAGTGTCTTCGTCCAAACCACTTTCTGCATGGATAATTCTGGCGTTATCCACGGACCGCCTGCCACGGCGAACCCATCGCAATCATGCATGGCCAATTTGATACCGTACTTGTCCGCTTCATGCATGGCAAACCGCACCATATCCCACCATGGCTTGCTCAATTGCTCAACCGGCGGATCGATATAAGGCGGATTGGCCGGGCCTTTGATCGTCATGAGATAAGCGCCGCCTATACCTGCCTTTTGCATTGCCTGCAGATCAGCAGTGATGCCTTCTTTAGTTACACTGGCTTGCATCCAGTACCAGAACACCCATGGTTTGGCTGCCTGCGGCGGAGATAAGAATGCTTTCTCCAGGACACCTTTTCTCTCAGTATTTGATTGCGCAAATACTTGACATACAAAACAGTTAAGGCCAAGTATATAAACAAATACTATAAGACAAAATCTTTTTATATGTTTAATTAGCGGCATTGAATTTTATATCTCTTGAAAGTTTTATTGCTTTATCAGTATCAGTTTGGCAAGGCAGTAAATAAAAGCTGTAATGATATGCCTTTGCCGGTATCTGGTATTTCTCCAGCGGAGCACCTACAGCCGACCAGCTATCGTTACCACCTACGCCCATCTGTTTCAGGTCGATATTCAGCGTTATGTAACCGGCATCTTTAAGCTTATCGGTATGCTTAGCTTCTTCAATATTTTTCTGAGTATACGGCCATGCGCTCATGCTCAACAGGCTGTCAGCTACCACCAGCAATCCTTTTGAATTCTTATTCGAAAGCCACATCCAGCGCACATCAGTACGGTTGCCGGTTTCCTGCGGCACCACATAAGGTTCCATGAACTTGTCTATAGGCTGGGTATAAATGCCAGATTCAAAACCCGTGCGGCGGTCGACATAGTTCTCATACAACCCACGGCCATACCAGCTGATCTGATCAAAGTCCCGTTTAATGCCACATTGCATTCCCACCTTGGGAATGTTAGGCAAACCAGGTTTTACATTAAGCGCATAGTTGACCTTTATCACGCCATTACCATTGATTAAGTAAGTAACCTGTACAGCAGCACTATCATTTATCAGGGTATAATCACTGCTTACCTTAATTAAACTTTTAGATAAGTTAATATATGATAATTTATTAAATTTCAAATCATTACGATACCATTGTTCTAATTTTTTATTTGCCTTCCAACCGCGGCGGTCATTATCAGTTAGCGGACGTGTAAAGTTAGGCAATAACGGCGCATATATCTGCTCTTGTCCATTACGGATATATGAGCTTAAAGCGCCATTGCTCTTGGAAATGGTTATCTTAAAATCTTTGCCGCTCACAACATATCCGTTCGGAGTATTATTTAAATCAATAGCAGGGTACTTTTTAAGCGGATTTTTTACAACCGGTAATCCTGTCAACTCAAACTGATCGGCAGCAACCTCGTATCCTTTTTGCGCCCACGGCTTATCTTCAGGTAAACTGAAATGTATATCAACCAGGTACTCATGTCCGGGCTTCAATACAGGCAGATATGGCGCCAGCGAGAATAAAGTATCCCTGAACGGCTTCAGATCGATTGGCGGCAGGGCCTTTTTCATGACGATCTTACCGTCTTCCCTTACTTGAAGTGTTACTGTATAATAATTTGCATTTTTAACTGAATTCCAGTTTTTTATGTGAATAATTTTCTTAGCCTTATCAACCAATTCACACACCACTGGCTGGAAAACATGCTTGCACTCATACATGGCCGGCTTAGGTCGTCCATCAGGTGCAACCAATCCTTTAATGGTGAAGTTGTCATAATACTTTTCACCAAAGTCGCCGCCATAAGCATAAAACGGAACACCATTGGCGTCTTTCTTCAATAAGCCCTGGTCTTTAAATTCCCATATTGCACCGCCAATAATGCGCGGGGTATTACGCCATATATCCCAAAACTCTTTCAGGTTGCCGTTTGAATTACCCATAGCATGAGAATATTCAACGAAAAATACAGGGCGATGATCGCCGTTTTTCTGATACGCTAACAAGTCTGCGGTAAATAAGCCGGGGTACATGCGGCTGATAATATCCACATAAGGCTGATCGATAGGGTTCTGCAGCCTGTGCGAATGGTCGTTGGTTTTGGGATAGCGTGGGTCGCCTTGTTCGATATATCCCTCTGCTTGCGGTGTACCCTGTGCAGGCTCATAATGTACCGGGCGCGTGAAATCAAAATCATGAACCCACCCTGCCATAGCTGCATGGTTAGGCCCGCGGCCTG
>JBQCEA010000315.1:0-5837 GCA_051960695.1 Mucilaginibacter sp.
AAGAGCTGCTTTACGATGCTTTATCCGTTTATACAGTAAAACGTGAAAAAATAAAAGAACTGTCTCCCGATGTGGTGATCACACAGGCACAATGTGAGGTTTGTGCCGTATCATTGAAAGAGGTTGAAGAAGCTTTGGAGAATTACCTTGACAAACAAACCAGTATCATTTCTTTGCAGTCAAATAGCCTGGACGATATTTTTAACAATATAAAAAATGTTGCAGGCGCTTTGGGAGTGACAGAAAATGGCGAAAGACTGATAGAAGATCTGACCGAACGCGTAGACATTATTCGCCACAAGCTTAAGTTTATTGAAAACAAACCAACTGTAGCCTGTATTGAATGGCTTGAACCGATGATGGTTTCAGGCAATTGGGTTCCGGAATTGGTCAATATAGCCGGAGGTGCCCCCGTTTTGGCAGAAGTCGGCAAACACTCACCTCATATTAATTGGGTTGACATCCAATTGCAGGACCCGGAAGTGATCATTGTAATGCCCTGCGGGTTCTCAATCGAGCGTACGCTGAAAGAGATCGATATCTTGCTGGAACTGCCTGGCTTCAATGATCTAAAGGCTGTAAAAAATAACCGCCTCTACATTGCCGATGGCAACCAATACTTTAACCGTCCCGGTCCGCGCATTGTGGATTCTATTGAAATATTAGCTGAGATCATCCATCCCAAGCAATTCATTTTCGGCTACGAAGGTAATGGCTGGATAAAGTTTCTTTGTAAAGGCCACGCTTAAAAACGAAGAAACGTGGCTTCAGTTTGCAACTGAAGCCACGTGATCTGTGCCAGTTTAAAACTGGTAACTATCCCTAATTTCAGTCACAGACTGAAACCAGAAACTGGAATCAATAAAACTTTTTAAAATTTTTAAAAAAGTATATCTTTATGGCTCACAACCTAAAGATTTCGTTATGCGCTTTTTGTTTACAGTCACGCTGTTATTCTGTATCAGTACAACTTTATTTGCCACGCCCGCTTTCGATCCTCATGATCTGAGCGTTACCTGGGAGCCGATAAAAAACGACTCACCCAAACCCGGACAGTCGCTAAATGCCATCACCATAACTAACAATGGTAAAAGCACTTTGCCTGCATCCGGCTGGAAGATCTATTTCAATTCGGCCCGGCTGATCATACCGGCGGCTACGACAGGCAATGCCACCATTCAAGTCATTAACGGCGACTTATTTAGCCTCACACCAACCGCAACTTTCGGCGAGTTAAAACCGGAAAAATCAGTACGCATCGAATTCATCGACGAAGACCTTGTCGTTAATGTTACTGACGGTCCCGAAGGTTTTTATTTGGTTTGGGACAACGAGCCGACCAAAGGCTACAATCTTGGCGCATTTAATACAAAGCCTTTCAGCCCGAATTATCCGGGCTTGATCACGCCAGCCATTATTTATGATCAGAACAAGGATATCACCGATATCCCGGAACAACAATTGACCAAAGTATTTCCTGCTCCGGTGAGTTATAAAGAAACAGGTGGAACACTAACTTTAGATCAAGGTGCCGCACTCGGTTTTTCTATCAATAAAAGCTTTGAACGTGAAGGAACTTATCTGAAAGAATATTTAAAGTCCATATTTGGAGGTAAACTTGAACCCAATTCCAATTCAATTAAACTAAATATCATTCAAGTCATACCAAATGATGATATTAGTTCAGAGGGATACGAACTTACTGTTGCCCCACATGGTATAATTATCACAGCATCAACTTCTACAGGAGTATTCTATGCCATCCAATCTTTAAAAACATTAATACCCGCATCAGTTTACGCCCATCCACAGAAGGAAATAAAAATCCCTTGTGTAGATATCAAAGACGAACCCCGCTTTGCTTATCGTGCCTTTATGCTGGATGTTGGCCGTAACTTCCATTCAAAAGAAGAAATTAAGCGCATACTGGATGTAATGGCTTTATATAAGCTGAACGTTTTCCATTTTCATTTAACTGAAGATGAAGGCTGGCGCTTAGAGATACCTGCCCTGCCAGAGCTGACCGAAATTGGTGCAAAACGCAGTCACAGTCTCGACAGTAAAAACACCTTACCTCCTTCGCATGGTTCTGGAGGTGACACGAGTAATCCACATGGAAGCGGTTATTATACTGTTGCTGACTATATCGACATACTGCATTATGCCGCTGCCAGACATATTACCGTTTTGCCTGAAATAGAAACACCTGGCCATGCACGCGCAGCTGTGAAGGCCATGAATGCCCGCTACAACCGGTTAATGGCAGAAGGCAAAAAAGAAGAAGCCGAAAAATACCTGTTAAGCGATCCGAATGATAAATCGGTTTATAGCACCGCCCAATACTGGAATGATAACGTGATCGACGTATCGCTCCCATCAACTTATAATTTTATCGGTGTCGTTATAGATGAGATACAAAAGATCTATAAAGAGGCGGGAGTTCCGCTCACAACCATCCATTTTGGCGGAGACGAGGTGCCGCGTGGTGTATGGGAAAAATCGCCATCATACCTGGCTTACAAGGCAAGTCACCCGGAAATTCAGAATGTGAACGACATGTGGTATTATTACTATGGAAAGGTAAATGACCTGCTAAAAGCCCGCGGTTTGAAAATAGCAGGATGGGAAGAAATGCCGTTACTCCGTACCCGTGCTGATGGCGCACCGGTTTATTTGCCAAACCCCGATTTTGCATACCAGCACTGGCAAGCTGAAGTATGGAATAATACGCTTGGTGATGGCAACGAGGATCTGGCCTACAAACTGGCTAATGGCGGCTACCACGTGGTGCTATCGCCTGTTACCAACTTCTATCTTGATATGGCGCATTACAAATCATTCGAAGAGCCGGGCTATTACTGGGGTGCGTTTGCTGATATTGATAAGCAATTCAATTTTATACCATTTGATTATTTTAAGAATTCCAGGGTCGACCGTAACGGCCTGCCTATTAACCGGAATATATTCATCGGTAAACAAAGGCTAACCGATTATGGTAAAACCAACATTATAGGCTTGCAGTGCGCTTTATGGGGCGAAAATATTAAGAGCAGCGAGCGTTTGGAATATATGATATTACCGCGCATGCTTGCCTTTGCCGAACGTGCATGGGCAAAAGACCCCGATTGGGCCACCGAACCTAATATGGCTAAAAGTGATTCGCTTTACCAAATAGCCTGGGTAAACTTCCTGAATGTGATCGGCAAACGGGAATTACCACGACTGAGCTACCTGAACGGCGGGTACAATTATCGTATACCTAAACCCGGCGTAGTATTACAGGATGGTAAATACCTGGCTAATGTGCAGTTCCCTGGCCTTACCATCCGGTATACCACCAACGGCAAAGACCCGAACGCTAATAGCCCCATCTATAAAGATGCTGTTACAAATAGTAATTCTGTGATAAAGTTTCGCGCTTTTGACAACAAAGGCAGGGGTAGTAACGTTACTGAACCAGCTAATCAATAAGCAACGCAGCAATAAAAGCACCAGGACATCTGCGGGTGCTTTTATTGCTCACCCAAGCCTAAAAGGCAACATTTACGCCGACATAATAATTACGTGGTGCAGCAGCATTGTAATAGCGGCCGCCTGCTGCGTTCAGGTCATCACCCAGACTGTATTTTTCATTCAGCAGGTTATCTGCACCGGCATAAATAGACAAGCGGGTTTTCCCAAAAATGTGCTCCCAGCCTGCTTTCATTTCAACCAGGTTATAAGCACCGGCGTAGGCTGTGTTGGCATCATTCAGCGGTAGTTTCGAAGTATAATTATATTGTCCAAACAGGTACAAGCAGGCAGGCAACCGTACTTGCAGACTGCCAATAACTACCTGCTCTGGCACACCTGTTAAATGATTGCCCGAATAGTTAACCCCGTTTTCCTGGTAATCAGAGAAAGTGAATTTATCCAGTGTAATAGCAAGGTTAAATTGTAATCCACGAATAAAATCAGTGTTGTTACGGCGGATAAGCCAATCGGTAAAATTCAGTTCAAAACCGGGCTGGTCGGTGCTGCCTGCGTTGATATAATAGGTTGTACCGTCAGCGTTTTGTTGTGGAACTATCGCATTATTAATGTGGTAGTAAAATACAGAAGCATCAAGGAACATACTTTCATCCTGGTTTCTCAGCCTGAAACCCGTTTCATAATTCCAGCCATCTTCAGCCTGTAAATTGGGATTGATGGTATGATCTGTCGGCCTTATTTCGGCAGTTTGCGGAGTTGAATAACCCCGGCTTACAGAAGCCCTCCAAATAAAATCATTGGTGATCTGGTATGATAGCGCTATCCGAGGCATTAACTGTGGGGTAAAGCTCCGGTTGGTAAAATCCTGCTCATCATTCGGGAACACATTTTTGAATTTATAATCATAAAAATTCAAGCTCATCGCTGCTTCTAAATGCCAGCGACTTGCGATATCGGCAACATACCTGGCGAAAACAAAATGCTGGTTGGTATTGATCTTATCAAGCGTTTGGGCGGTATCCCTTACGCCCATGTTGTTCCCATAGTTGTTGATATCCGAGTTAGTTTGCTGCCACTCCAGTCCGGCATTTACCTTCCACTTCACATCAACATCCGCTCTTCCGCTCAATTCGAAATAGCTGCGCAGGCCGTAAGTTTTTTCATACCGGTTCTCATAGTCTGTAATAAAGGGATTGGCAAAGTCGACATAGCTGCCAAATATGGTGGTCACATTTCTTATCTGGTTTGTAATATGCCATTCGTTAACTACGCCGCCGTAAAGCATTTTCTGGTCGATACCTGCATGCTGCTCCAGTGCGCCGGGGAGTGTTTTTGTCGGTAACCGTGCCAATTGCGGGTCAGCCTTATACTGGCTTAATGTTAATCCTCCCGGCGTTTCATAACTAAATATGGAATAAAAGCCCAATACCTTAAGCTGATCTTTGTGCGAAACATCCAGCTTATCATCAGCCTGCAAAAAAGTGCGGTACATATTGCTGTTTTGGCGATAACCGGCAGCGGTTTGATAAGCTTCGCCAATATTTAGCTGGTTGTTACCTGTATGATTTTGTAAAGCTACATTTTCATGAAGAAGCCCATAAGACCCGGCATTCAACCCTGCTGACAGGTAACTGCTATCGTTATACCTGTTTACAGGCTTAATGAGCACTACGCCACCAGAATTGGCTCCGAACAAACTACCATCAGGGCCTTTCAATACTTCAATGCCTTGTACAGTATTTACATCGATGGCGTTCAGGTAAGTATTTCCCCCTGCATCAGTCAGCGGCATTTCATCATAATATATCTTAACATCACGCACACCAAACGGCGACCGCAATAAACTGCCCCGGATAGATAAGCGGTAACTACCCGGCGAACGTTCTTCCATACGCACACCCGGAACGGTATTCATAGCTGATACCAGTGAATTATTGGGCTGCAATTGTAATTGCGCCGGGGTTAAAACACTCACCGAAGCCGGCACGCTTAAAACAGGTTGTTCTGAAAGATACCCTGTTACGGTTACTGCCGGTATCCGTTTACCCGTATCACGCTTAAGTGAATCGCTCTTATTTTGTGCAAAACAGGTTGCGGCAAAAAAACCACAGACAATAAAAGCGTAGAATTTTGGCATAGGCTTAACCTGGTAAACTAAAGGATATTTTGCTGTTTAATTAAATAATGCAGGGTCATTGCAAGCTACCAAAATTTGCACTATCAGCAAAGAATTTGACATACAGGCTTTAATACGGTAATTAAAATATTACTTTTGATATTCAACCAAGGGTGAACCTTACCACTGTTGATAATGCAACCGAAGCTATTAAGCCTTTTTTTGTCAGTAATTATTTTTCTAATAACGA
>JBQCEA010000316.1:0-2152 GCA_051960695.1 Mucilaginibacter sp.
AAACTATGTTTTTAGTAAAATATTCAATAAAAATTGCCTTTTTTGCATCCAAAGAACAGGCTTCCAAAATTAACTTCAAGTTAAAATAAATATATTTATCCGACCTAAAATTATCTTTTATATAAAATTTGGAATTATTACTCCTTAATGTAAATTAGTCACACGCTGTTTAAGCAAAGTTAACAAACCAATTTACAACCGGCGTTTTAGCCGAGTTTTATTCACACACAAAAAAAGTATGAGAAAAAATTACTCAAAAAAGTACATACTTCTTTGTGCATTTTTAATGATGTCTGTTATGGCATTTGCACAAACCGGAAGTATCAAAGGAAAGGTGTTAGACGAAACAAGTCAGCCCCTTCCCGGTGCAACCGTTACCATCGACGGAACCACACTTGGTTCTGTTACCGATGCTAATGGTAATTACACTATCTCGGGAGTTAACCCGGGCAATTACACCGTAACCGCAAAATTTATTGGTTATATTGCTTCAAAGCAAACCATTAAGGTAGCGGTTTCCGTAGTTACTGTAAACTTCGGGTTAAAACCTCAGAGTAACAGTTTAAATGAAGTTGTGGTAATAGGTTACGGTACAGTAAAAAGCAAGGACATTACCGGTGCGGTGAATGTGGTATCAGCTAAAGACTTCAACCAGGGAGCTATTACCACCCCTGAACAATTGATACAAGGTAAGGTTGCCGGTGTATCAATTACATCAAACAGTGGTGCCCCAGGTGCAGGAAGCCAGATCACTATTCGCGGTGGCGCCTCTATCAATGGCAGTGTTTCTCCGCTTATTGTAATAGATGGTGTTCCGTTAAGCTCTGATGGTATCAGTGGCGCAGCAAATCCGTTAGATCTGATCAACCCAAATGACATTGAGTCATATACCGTATTGAAAGACGCTTCTGCAGCAGCTATCTATGGTAACAGGGCATCAAACGGCGTACTCCTCATCACTACAAAAAAAGGCCAGGCAGGCAAACCGGTTATTAATTTTAACATGCAGTTTTCTGACGGTACTTTACCTAAAGAAGCACCTGTGCTCTCACCTTCGCAATTCCGCGATTATGTAAATGCTCATGATACTACCGCAGCTGGTATTTACAGACAATATCTTGGAACTGCCAATACCGACTGGCAAAAACAGATCTATCAAAATGCATTTGGTACAGACGATAACCTGAGTATCTCAGGCGCAGCAGCAAAAAATAAACTTCCATACCGCGTAGCAGCAGGGTATACAGATGATAACGGTATTTTAAAAACCACTTCAATGGAAAGGTATACTGGTACGGTTAACTTAAGTCCAAGTTTGCTGAAAGATCACCTGAAGATCAACCTGAACGTAATGGGATCCCAGGCAAAATATCGCTTTGCAAATGAAGGCGGAGTTATAGGCAGTGCGGTAAGCTTTAACCCAACAGTACCTGTAACATCAAGTGATGCTGCTTATGCACCTTATGGCGGTTACTGGCAATGGAGGGATACAACAAATAAGACGACTGGCTTAAAGGCACTCGCACCCTTAAATCCAGTAGGACAATTATACCAAAGCGAAAACCGCAGTACTGTTAACAGGGTAATAGCAAACTTATCATTAGATTATAAATTACACTTCTTCCCTGACCTTCATGCTAACGTAAATCTGGGTTATGATGGTTCTAAAGGTTCGGGCAATACTATTATTCCTACTGATGCAGCTTCAAATTATAACGTTTCACAAAACGGCGTTTTATACAGCGGCAGCAGCAGTCCTTATAACCAGAAATTGCAGAACAAACTTTTTGAAGGTTATTTAAGCTACAACAAAGATTTCAAAAGCATAAAGAGCCATGTGGATGCGGTTGCTGGTTATTCCATTCAGGACTTTATAAATACAGCATCGAATGGCCTTTTCGAAGCAAATGGTTTATTTTACAAATCAGCTTTTGCTGATAATGTTGTAAACCTGTCATCAGCTGCGAACTATAATAATTACGAATACCTAACAAACGAGTATATACTGACATCATTCTATGCAAGGGCAAACTATAACTATGATGGCAAATACTATTTAACAGGATCAATTCGTAGTGACAACTCAACAAAATTTGCTCCCGGCACCCGTACTGGTGTATTCCCTTCAGGTGCTTTGGCATGGAAGATCAGC
>JBQCEA010000317.1:0-6307 GCA_051960695.1 Mucilaginibacter sp.
CTTTTCGGCCATCTCCTGCATCGGCCTGTCTTCTTCGTCCAGAAGATCAATTGGAAGATAAAACGTCATGGCAAGTGTCGAGCCCGGTGCGAGTACAGCTATTTGTTTTAGCGTAGTAATTATGGCCTCTTTTGTAAGGTATAAACTAACTCCTGCGCAGGCGACAACTGCAGGTTTGCCGGTAGCGAAACCGGCTTTTAAGAGTTGTTCCCACCAGGAAGATATTTCAAAATCAACCGGGACAAAATGCAGGTAATCCGGAATGCCATAGCCGAGTTCCATTAACCGCTGTTGTTTCCAGGCTAAAGTATCGGGCTGGTCAATTTCATAAACCTGCAGTTTGGAAGCAATGTCAGGTCTGCGCTGGGCAAATGTGTCGAGCCCGGCGCCAAGGATAACATGCTGATCAATTCCGTGATTGCTTTGCTCGATGATCAGATCTTCAATAAACCGGGCACGGGCGATAATCGATGCCCTAAGCCGCTTGGTATATTTCATATCCGGGCGCTCCTGCCAGCCTTCCGCCGGAGCTGCCAGTTTTAGTCCTATTTCATCTTCGATAATGTGCGGCGGTGCGTCAACCTGCATATGCAATGCCCGCCATAAAGCTGTTCTTACCGCGGTGTTGTCTGGTACATTTCCCATGATCTGTTATTTAAATTTACTCATGATCTCCTCTATGCGGTTATGCGCCCAGTTTATTCCCTGCGCGAAAGGCAGTTTCAGCACCTCGTCCCGTTGTGCAACTGATTCATAAATAACGTGCATGTTGAGTTTGCTGGTACCATCAGTAAGCGGTTCAAATTCGCACACTTCCAACTGGACACCGAAAGACGTATTGTCCATTTCAAATGTCCGGGTGATCTTGTTTGGCATAAATTCGTGAAAAACGCCGTTAGCTTTGAACGCTACATTCCCTTTAGGGTCTTTTGTTTCTATCTGGTAACTACCGTGCTTTTTGCCTTCAAACTTCAGCACTTTGGTTCCCATCCATTGTTCTATCAATTCAGGTTCTGAAAAAGCTTTGAAAACTAATTCGACCGGAAGGTCAAATTCCCTGGTTATTACCATTTCCTGTTTGCCGTCCTCGGCATTCACCTTTGTTTTCTGTTCCATGATTCGCTTATTGATTAGGTTTATAATTTTTCATGATACGCTCTAATTTGTTGAAACGCTCATCCCACATCTGGCGGAACGGCTCAATAAAGTCGGCTACGTCTTTCATTTTTTTTGCATTGATATGATAGTAGACCTCCCTGCCGGTTTGCTCTTGTTTAAGCAATTCGCACTCGGTAAGTATTTGCAAATGTTTGGAAACTGTGGGACGGGCGGTGTCAAAATTAGCCGCTATAGCCCCGGCTGTCATGGTTTGGGTGGCCACCAACAGTAATATTGCCCTGCGGGTAGGGTCGGCTATGGCCTGGAATACATCTCGTCTTAAATTCATCGCGTAGCTATTTGACTACAAATATAAATGTAGCTATTTAACTACGCAAATTTATTTTAAAATAATCGGCCTCCAGTAAACATGATATCAAGGCTTTAGAAAAACATTTCCTGAAATTTTCTCTTTATAAACGAAAATAAAAGATGAAACACCTGTTTACAACTTTCTTATTATTGACAGTAGCTACCAGCGCATTATGCCAGGTAACGCCTACTATTTCCCGGGCCATCATGGCTCATCCCGAAAATAAAAAGGCAGGAAAAGATACGGTCATCGAAAAGGATACCTCCAAAGAAAATAAGGAGCCACGCTATTTCTATGCGTCCTTCAATTCTAATGTGATGGTTAACACTAAAGGAGGATTTGCCAAACGGTTTTCACCTGGTATTGAATTCGGCAGAACTTATGGCATTTGTGATGTTGGACTTCAAGGCGGCCGTATAAGTTCATTTAATACCGATTCAACTTTATTCCTGGAGTTTAGGGCAACCCTCAATATTTTTTCAAAAGGCAGGTTTGCTGAAGGCCTGTGTTTGGGTGCCGGAGATGCTTTTGGAGCGAAACAGGGCTTAATGACCGAGATATGCAATAGCCTGAACTTCAATGTTGGTACTAATTTCGCTATTGCCTTAACCCAGGGCTATTATTTTTTCGATGGTACCAATAGCAGCCGTGCCGCGCAATATATGGGTGCCAGCTTTACCTATAATTTTCTGCGTAATCATTCCACCAATAAAAGGCGGAAAAAACAGGCATTGATAAATGATAATTAGATGCCAGGCTTTACTGATTTCCCACAGGTACTTTCTGCTTCAACCGTGAATCCTCAAAAAACCACGTCAGGAATATCTTCTGTTCCGTCCTGTTTGAATATATAGCGGGGTAATTTTTCAGGAAACGATCATCATAGTATTGAAAGTGCTCAAACCCAACACTTAAACCTTTATATAAATGCACATTGATCCTTGGCCGTAAAACACCTACGTAATTGTTGTCAGCCGGACCAACGAAAGTGTGCAGTATATAATAATAGAATGATAAGCCTGCATCCACATATTTGCCCAGGTTAAGTGTTGTTTCAAATTTAGCTTCCATACCGTCGTTGTAGGTATAATCGCGCACTTGTGAAGTGTCTGGTCCGTACCTGGTGCTGTTACCGGCCAGCGGTATGCCTGCAACATGTAAATTGGTATAGAGGTTAATGCTATGGCTTATAGGGTATTTGGTTATCAGGCCGCCGCCAAAGCCAATAGCGCCCAGCTCAAAGGTCTTATTATCCCAGTAATCATAATATTGGAAAGCTCCATACATTACAGAAAGCTTACCCCATTGCGCATTGCCTGCTAATAATGATGCATTACCTAAAACATTATCCAATATCTTGCGGCCCACGCCAAAGCTGAACTCCGTTTTGAACCTGAAATAGTCAAATGGTTTGCGATAGATATCTTCAAAGGGATCGCCATAATCAAATTGTACATTCACCATCAGATTAGTAGGACCGCTGCCAAAAAATGTTTTATTATCCTGGTTGATCTTATGCTGACCAACGGATACCGTTACATTTAACGGCTCTTTCTGATAAACTTCAGTTGATGTGTGCCTGAACGCTTTTCCCTGTAAAAGCCTGTTAAATTCTCGGGTTGGGTCAATGATACCAGCTACGAGTTCCCTGAAAAATCGTTCTGATCCATAGGTGCGGTCGTCCAGTACATTGGAGCTGAGGCGATAGAACATTTCACCCAAAAATTCGCCGTTCACTGGTGTATTAATAACATCATTGAGCGAAGGGCGTGTATTTTCGCCAAAGTATTCCCACATCACGCTACCGCCTACAGCAAAAGGAATAGATTCCAAATAGGTGTAGCCTTGTGAACGGGCCGCATTAAAATAAAGCGTTCCAGAATAGGGATGGCCAATAAAATTGATCCCAAAGCGGTCGGAGTCCCACTCCCAACCTTTATTAATGTTATAGTTCCAGGTCGACGGGCCAATGTGAGAGAAATCGGCATTCAGGACAAATCGGTCTACCGACCAGATAAATCCGTTTATTCCAAGAACCTCTACTGCTGGTTTCCAGATCGGGTAGCGGGGGTTATACCTCTTATCATCATTCCGCAGATCACCATATTTATTCCGCGGAAGTGAGTTGCCAGGTAAGGTATCCTGCTGTTTCTTAGCACTTATGTCAGTATTAACTGTTTGGTCTGCTACTGGCTTAACAGTGGCAACCTGCGGAAGCCTGTCTTTAGCAGGAAAAACGCTATCGGTCTCTGTTTTTGTTACCTTATGGCGGTAAGTGGTATCTGTAAGCTGTTGCGTTTGGCCAAAGCCAGGTGAAGACCCGAATAACAAAAGCGTGAATAATGCAGATGTGATGGTCTTATAAAACAATTTCCCGGATGTAGCAATGTTGATCCCTACCACCGGGGTATGGTAGATAGTTCTCATAGTTAGATAGCAGATGGTTATACTAATAACCAATTGTTGAGCTAAGTGTTTGCTTTCGCGATAGACTGAGCCGGAACAATAGCCGGAAAATCCATAAAAAACTTAACCATTGTTGCCAATAAATGCTCATAAGGGCTAAATTGCGGCACAATTTATTATCATGAATAAAAAGGCATTTTTCAGTATAATAGCGAGCTTGTACATTACTGCATGCTTTACTATTTCCGCATTGGCACAACAAAAGGAAACATCCGGGAATCCGGTTATCCCCGGTTGGAACGCTGATCCGGAAGCTAAGATATTCGATCATTTATACTGGATCTATCCAACCTACTCGGCACCGTATAACCAGCAGGTACATATGGATTGCTGGTCATCACCTGACCTGGTGCATTGGACGAAATACAGCGATATCATAGACACTGCTGCCATCAAATGGGCGCACCGTGCAATGTGGGCGCCTGCGGTAACCGAAATGGGGGGCAAGTACTATTTCTTTTTCGGTGCAAATGATATCCATGATGATAAAAAGGAAATAGGCGGTATAGGCGTAGGTGTTTCGGACAAGCCTCAGGGGCCTTTTAAGGATTATCTCGGTAAGCCGCTTATCGGGCAGATCCATAATGGCGCACAGCCTATAGACCAGTTTGTTTTTAAGGATAAAGATGGTCAGTATTACATTATTTATGGCGGCTGGCAGCATTGTAACATCGCCAAATTGAATAAGGACTTTACAGGCTTTATCCCTTTTGCTAATGGCGAAACTTTTAAATCCATCACGCCAAAGAATTATGTAGAAGGTCCGGTGATGTTCATACGCAAAGGCAAATACTACCTGATGTGGTCAGAAGGCGGCTGGACAGGCCCTGATTATCATGTGGCGTATGCTATAAGTGATTCACCTGTCGGGCCATTTAAGCGTATCGGTACTGTATTGCAGCAGGACCCTAAGATAGCTACCGGTGCAGGGCACCATTCTGTAATTAATGTGCCGGGCACAGATGAGTGGTACATCATTTATCACCGCCGCCCGTTAACAGAAACAGACCCTAATCACCGTGTTACCTGCATCGATCACATGTATTTCGACGACAATGGGTTGATCAAACCTATCATCATTACCAATGAAGGTGTGGCGCCAAGGCCGTTAACGAAATGATAAGCTTTACCAGTTAATAAGCCTTGCCCCAATTTTTCAGTTATTCATAACCCGCCGTTTTGGGGCTGCTTTTTCCGATGGTGATGAGTAATGCTTTGAGCCTTTCGATGTGTTTGTCCAGTTCACCGATCTTCTCATTCATGTCTCCCTCTTCATCCTCTATAGTCGCCTGCCGTTTAATCATTCTTTGCAGCAGGTTCCTGCGTTCTTCAAGCATCCGGATAGATACCCACAAAGAATCTTCCAGTTCTTCCGCTTGTTTTTCCAGCAGTACATTGGCAGTAAATACATGGCCGGTATAACAACGGTACCGTGGTATCACATCATCCTTAATTTCCCACAGAGCCCCTCCGCAATCAGGGCATGAATAATTACTCCGCGTCCCTATCTTTTCCAGCTCATTCATATCCGTTATCCTCCTCTCCGTTATTTCCGATTCAATTTTTACATCATCCGGTATCTTCTGAAGCTTGCCGTTAAGGAAAGGTTTTGAAAAAATATCATCCAGCACATAACCCATTTCCGCAACCGGCACGCTATGGTCTACAGCTACATTATTTAATACATTATGTGGCATATCATCAAATTCGGCATCATGCGGCTCCTGGACGATGCAAATACCACCCGAGCGCTTAATGGCCGACATGCCAGACGTGCCGTCATCCAGCAAACCGGATAAAATAATGCCAATGGTATGTGAATCATAAGCAGCTGCAGCAGAGCGGAAAAGCACATCAATTGACGGACGCCAGCGGTTCTCGTGCGGGCCGCGTATTACCCGCATATGGCCATTTTTAACAAGCAGGTGAAAATCTGGCGGAGCTACATATAAATGCCCTTTTTGTATCGGCTCGTTATCATCTGCAAGCCTGCATATATATGAGGTATGATTTTGAATGTGTTTTACCAATATAGCCCCTACCGATTTGCGGGACACATGGACCACGACAAAAAAAGCCGTATCGAGATCAGGAGGCACGTGTGCCATTAGGTCGGCTACTGCCTGGTAACCACCTGCAGAGCCGCCAATTACAACAACAGAGTTAACCCCCATGTATGTTTAACTTTCACTTTGTATTATTGTTTCAGACGAATGGAAACATTGGTGCCTTTTTCCGGGGCCGATTCAATATCCATGGATCCATTGTATAAGTTTAGCCTGTTGCGTATACTGCTCAACCCGGTGCCGCTTGGCCTGGCAGAAGCTTTATTAGCCTCGAAACCTTTGCCGTTATCACTTACCTGTATAT
>JBQCEA010000318.1:0-6333 GCA_051960695.1 Mucilaginibacter sp.
TCACTCTCGTCAACACCTAATTGTTCTACGATAATAGCTTTTACTCTCGAAGCGATATCAGACATACTTTTGATGGTTTAATGATTAATAAAAATTCTGTGCAAAGAAAAATAAATTCTATTAAATATCAAATCTAAAAACTTTTGCCTTACCAACTAACAATATTTTCTTGCAAGGGTTTGTATTCGTATTTTTGACGGCGTAAAATTAGTGATTTTGAACCGGAAAACGCTAAAATTCGAGATCGATCTGGATTTTGTTCTTATTGCGATAACAACCTCGCTGAAAGATTACCGTACCTGCTATCTTATTAATAAATATCTTGACTTTAATTTTACCAAAAGCCCTGATCTTGAGGTAGATCTTTTACAAGGCGGCGGACCGGTATTCTTTTCTATATATCATGATCACTGGGACGCCAGTGAAACCGACTTTTATTTTATAGCCAATAAAGGATCAGACGCTTATCTTATTCCGGAGATGCGAAAGGTGGATTATTTTCTGATGATTAAAAACTATATTGATGATACGGACCTTGATAAATTATTAACCGATCTGAATAAAATACAGGAAATTGTAGCAGCAGTTAAGATTGATCCAAAAAAAATTAAGTCGCGGGAAAATCTTTTGTTATTTTAGCCGCAAATTTTTGGAAGTGTATGTGTTACACTAATTACAGTATTAATTTAGAGCCAATTTTAACCCGATAAATATGAAATTATCTTACAACCGTACCAAAATTGTTGCCACCATGGGGCCGGCATCAACCAATAAGGATATTTTATTGGCTATGATAAAAGCCGGTGTGAATGTGTGCCGTCTCAATTTTTCGCACGGCAGACCGGAAGATCATCAGAAAACTATTGATACAATTCGTGAAATTAACGAACAATATAAATTAAATGTGGGCATCCTTGCCGACCTGCAAGGCCCTAAGATCCGTATTGGGCTGGTAAAAGATGGTGGTATAAACCTGATCAACGGCAGGCAGATACACATGACCACTCATGAGTGTATCGGCGATGATAACCAGATATATATTACTTATGAAACTTTTCCGCAGGATGTAAAAGCGGGTGAGATCATTTTGCTGGACGATGGAAAGATCCAGATGCGCGTTATTCAAACCAATAAGAAAGATCAAGTGCTGTGTGAGGTGGTACATGGTGGTATATTAACATCCCGCAAAGGTGTTAACCTGCCCAATACTAAGGTATCTATACCAAGCTTGACCGAGGAAGACCTGGTAAATCTTGAGTTTGCACTACAAAATGATGTAGAGTGGATCGGCCTTTCATTTGTTCGTTCTGCCGAAGATATTGTTGAGCTAAAACGCATTATCAGCCGCAACAACAAAGCAGCCCGCGTAATAGCTAAGATTGAAAAACCTGAGGCTATTGAAAACATTGACGGAATAATTGCCGCTACTGATGGTGTGATGGTTGCCCGCGGCGACCTGGGTGTTGAAATGCCGCTTGAAGAAGTGCCGTTGCTGCAAAAAATGATCATCCGTAAATGCCGCGCAGAATCAAAACCGGTTATCGTAGCAACGCAAATGCTGGAATCTATGATCACCACTCCCCGCCCTACCCGTGCGGAGGTGAACGATGTTGCCAACTCGGTATTAGATGGCGCAGATGCAGTGATGCTGAGCGGTGAAACTTCAGTTGGTGAATTCCCGGTAATCGTTATTGAAACGATGGCTAAGATCGTGAAAAACGTAGAAGAGCTGGGTTATCCTTTCCATACTACCATTGACCATGTGAATACTATACCTGCTAATTTATTAAGCGATGCGCTTTGCGGTTCAGCAGTTTACCTTGCCGAGCATACCAATGCAGTTGGTATTATCTCCATGACAACATCCGGTTATACCGCGTTCGAGATATCAAGCCACAGGCCAAAAGCGGCTACTTATATCTTTACTTCCAATAAAAATCTGCTCAATGCCCTGAGCTTGGTTTGGGGCGTGCGTGCTTACTATTATGATAAACTGGAAAGTACCGATCAAAGCATCAGTGATGTGAACGAAATACTGAAATCGGAAAACCTGATAGAAGTAGGCGACGTGGTGATCAATACTGCATCAGTGCCAATCACTAAGCAAGGCAAAACCAATATGCTGAAGGTTAGTGTGGTTGAATAATATGTTGTATTAGTTGTAGAGGTTGTAATAGTTGTAGTGGTTACATCCTTACAAAATATAATGATCCCGGTTTAGCCGGGATTTTTTATTTTAGAAACTAATGATAGTTTTTGAGAATACTATAGCCAAATAGCTTTGACTGAAATAGCTTACTTATCGCCTAAACTACTTCAACCAATACAACCCTTACAACTACTCCAACCAAACCCTAATATATCCTCGCTTTACACGCTTTTTTTACCAGCTTATCCCTGTTGGTAAAATAATAATCCCAATAAATTCTAACTATCCTCATAATCCTTAAATTTTTGGCACCATTATATGAGCCTGTAACGAACCGATGGTTTAATTATTTTACCATCTTTTACTTCAGAATGTTATCTTTTTTATTTAAATAAAGATATTTGCAAAATAAGCGAAAAACATAACAAAATTAGCTGAAAAATTTGTCTAAAATTTTCAGTTTTTAGTTTTCCACACGTGCAATATCCTGTAAAACAACGCTTTATTATAAGCAATTAATAATAATCGCTTCTCACTTAACAGGGTGTGGAAAAGTCCGAATTGAATTACATTATATGGAGCAATAAATTTGATTAAAAACCCCTAAGGTTTTTTTAACACTTTAATAACTTATTACACATACACATATGGGCAATAACTCTTCAAAAAAATCGGCCAGCCAGCCGTCTGAAGGCAAAGGGCTGAAAGTGCAAAGGCACTTCAGCAAAGACGGAAAGAATGTATACGATCTGTTCAAATACGAGAAGCGCTCTTCAGTGATACGCAACCCGTCGGGAGACGCTGTATTTGAAATGAATGATGTTGAGGTTCCTGCCGCGTGGTCGCAGGTTGCAACAGATATACTTGCCCAAAAATATTTCCGTAAAGCGGGAGTCCCGCAGCCTGACGGCACTACCGGTTCTGAGAAGAGCATTAAGCAGGTTGCCCACCGTATGGCTAATTGCTGGAAAGACTGGGGTATGCGCTATGGTTATTTTGCATCAACCAAAGATGCTGAGATATTTTACGATGAGATCGTATATACCATCGTAGGTCAGCTGGCAGCACCAAATTCGCCGCAATGGTTCAATACCGGTTTGCATACCTCGTATGGTATCACCGGCAAGCCACAGGGACATTATTATGTAGACCCTATTACCGAGGTACTAAGCAAATCAACCTCTGCCTACGAGCGCCCGCAGCCGCATGCCTGCTTCATTTTATCAGTTGAAGACGATCTGGTAAACGAAGGCGGGATCATGGACCTGTGGGTACGTGAAGCGCGTATATTTAAATATGGATCGGGTGTTGGCACTAACTTTTCTAAGATCCGCGGCGAAAACGAAAAACTTTCAGGCGGTGGTTATTCATCAGGCCTGATGTCGTTCCTGAAGATCGGCGACCGCGCTGCCGGTGCCATTAAATCAGGCGGTACAACCCGCAGGGCTGCGAAAATGGTTTGTCTTGACTTAGACCACCCTGAAATTGAAAGCTTTGTGAACTGGAAAGTTGAAGAAGAAAAGAAAGTAGCTGCTTTGATAGCTGCCGGTTATTCTTCAGACTATGAAGGCGAAGCTTACCGTACAGTTTCAGGCCAGAACTCGAATAACTCAGTTCGTATACCAAACAACTTCTTCAGAGCCTTACAAAACGGCACTGAATGGGAATTAAAGGGACGTATGAACGGTAAAACCGTAAAATCTATATCATCACAAAAACTTTGGGACGATATCGCTTTTGCAGCCTGGGCCTGCGCGGATCCTGGCGTACAATATGACAGCACCATCAACGAATGGCATACTTGTCCGGAAGGCGGCCGCATCAATGCATCAAACCCATGTTCTGAGTACATGTTCCTGGATAACACCGCATGTAACCTGGCATCTATCAACCTGGCGCATTTCTTTGATAAAGAAACCCGTGTATTTGATGTAAAAGGCTTTGAGCACGCCTGCCGTATCTGGACCATCGTACTGGAAATATCTGTATTGATGGCGCAGTTCCCATCAAAAGAAGTTGCACAGCTATCATATGATTATCGTACCCTCGGTTTAGGTTACGCCAACTTAGGCTCGGCCCTGATGGTAAACGGTATCCCTTATGACAGCGACAAGGCACGTGCCATTGGTGGCGCTATTACCGCTATTATGACCGGTACTGCTTATGCTACTTCAGCCGAAATGGCTCGTGAACTCGGTCCGTTCAGCAGGTACGAAGAAAACAAAAAACATATGCTGCGTGTAATGCGCAATCACCGCTATGCGGCATATAATTCAACCGAAAACTACGAGGCTCTGGATATCCTGCCTCCGGGTATCGACCAAAAACATTGCCCTGATTATCTGTTGTCTGCAGCATGCAATGCATGGGATAAGGCAGTTGATATGGGTGAGCAGTTTGGCTATCGCAATGCACAAACTACCGTTATTGCCCCAACCGGTACCATCGGCCTGGTAATGGATTGTGATACTACCGGCATCGAGCCTGATTTTGCTTTGGTTAAATTCAAAAAACTTTCGGGTGGTGGTTACTTCAAGATCATTAACCAGGCAGTGCCTGAAGCGTTGCAAAACCTGGGTTACAAAGAGCATGAGATAACAGCTATTGTAAACTACGCAAAAGGTTCTGCCAGCTTAAAAGGCGCTCCGCATATTAATCCTGATAGTTTAAAAACCAAAGGATTTACCAATGCCGACCTTGAAAAATTAGACAAAGCTATAGTTTCGGCTTTCGAGATCGGTTTCGCATTCAATGTTTGGACATTGGGCGAAGACGTGCTGAAACGCCTGGGCTTTACTGCCGAGCAATACAATGCACCTGACTTTAACTTGCTGCGTGCTTTAGGTTTCAACAAAAAGCAGATTGCAGAAGCCAACGAATATGTTTGCGGTACCATGACCATTGAAGGTGCTCCATATCTGAAACTGGAACACTATCCAATATTTGATTGCGCTAACAAATGCGGCGCTAAGGGCGAGCGTTATATCCACGCACACGGCCACATCAAAATGATGGCTGCTGCACAACCTTTCCTTTCAGGCGCTATCTCAAAAACCATCAACCTGCCAAATGAGGCTAAAGTTGAAGAGATAAAAGATTGCTACGAACTATCATGGAAATTAGGCCTGAAAGCTAACGCCCTTTACCGCGATGGTTGCAAACTGTCTCAGCCCTTGTCGACCAAATCTGATAAGAAAGAAGAAGCAGAAGACAAACTGGATAGCGTTGAAGAAGTATTAGGTGAAGCTGCTAATGTAAAACTCAGCGATCTTACTCCAGAGCAGGTATTGGAAGCTGCAATGGCGATCATCGAGAAATCGAACGACACCCACTTCATGCGCCAGTTATCACGCGTGGTACAGAAGAAGAGCCTGCCATACAAACGCCGGGGCTATACGCAAAAGGCCAGCATTGATGGTCAAACCGTATTCGTACGCACAGGTGAATATGAAGACGGTACATTAGGTGAGATCTTTGTGGATATGCACAAAGAAGGCGCTACCTTCCGCTCATTGATGAACTGCTTTGCTATAGCTGTTTCGGTTGGCTTACAGTATGGTGTACCACTGGAAGAGTATGTAGAGAAATTCACCTTTACCCGTTTTGAGCCTGCCGGCATGGTAATGGGACATGCGAATATTAAGAGCGCTACTTCTATCATCGACTACATCTTCAGGATGCTGGGTTATGAATACCTCGACCGTACCGACCTGGTGCATGTGATCACTGAGCAAAAAGGCATCACAGGCAATCCACAGATGGAAGATGAAGACCTTAATACCGACGATACCAATGTTTACCAGCCCGAAAAACAGGTTACGGTTGAAGGCAGCAGCAAAAAGAGCCTCAGCCTTGACCTGAGCATGGGTGTACAAAGTGATGCGCCTGCATGTAATGTATGCGGTCATACCACAGTACGTTCGGGCACATGCTATAAATGCCTGAACTGCGGTAACTCTATGGGTTGCAGTTAATAGATTAAAGGTGAGAGCCGAAAGGTGATCGCCTCACAGCAACTGACCCTTACAAATTGACGTTTCTGTTCAGTTTTATAATGGTTAATGTGTGCGGGCCCCGGTGTAAACCGGGGCTTTTTTGTGCCCTGGCTTCCGTGCCCTGGCTTCAGTTTGCAACTGAAGTCTTAAGATCAAAGAAAGTTTGTAACTTTCATCCCTATGCCATCG
>JBQCEA010000319.1:0-7613 GCA_051960695.1 Mucilaginibacter sp.
TTGTACAGGGATGTGTTTTTTATCACGAACAAGGCAAATTACATCGTGCCCACGAGCGGTTAAAGCAGGGATAAGGCGTGACCCAATGTAACTGTTGGCACCAGCTAATAGTACTTTCATTGTATGCTCAACAACAAAATTGTAAAGGTGTTTTTACAAATCTAGCTTAAATCCTAAACCATAAAAACGCCGCTGATCGGTAATGTCTGAATAATAATTTTGTAAGATATTGCGGCTATTAAAATATACTTCGGCGTATTTTAAATTATTAACCTTGAATTTGCTGCCTATATACAAATTTTGAATAGCAAATGAGTTTTTATTGGATGGTACAATGATATTCCCATTTACCAACGTATTTGTAAGGCTATATGGACGTTCGCCAAATTGATATAGCACATCAACACCTGCAAACAAGTTTCCATATGCCAAACGATTGTTAAACCCACCTGTCCAGCGATGGCCCTCCGAATAAGAATGGTTAACTATATTGCCATAAAATTCCGGTATACCAGATTGTAAATCAATTAGTCGTGACTTTGATTCAGCAGCATTTAGGCCGGCTTTCCAGTCAAAATTGGCAGAGTGCAGATCGTAATTCAACCCGATGCGGTTGGTGGTGGTTTTCCCGTTATAAAAAGCTGTTTCGTATTGTGCACCGTTGGGCGTAGCGGGCAAGGCAATTACTACCGGTACAACGTTGTATCGGTATTCAAAGCTATAGTCTATCGTAAAGTGTTTGAGGATTCCTAATTCAGCGCCTGCCTGGTAATTGTTATAAAGTTGGTAAAAATCATAATAATTGTAAATGTAACCATAGCTTCCATTAGAAAGAACAGGTGTAGATTGAGTTGAAGATGCTCCTTGCAGATAAAAGCCTTCTAACATAGCATAATTATCATCCAATAATCCATTTTGCTTTGCAAATGATCCAAATATTTTCAGGCTTACATTACTCATATTGGCCCATTTGCCAATATCAACCGACGTTGTAATGAAGGGAAAAGCGCGATGCAATTTATAAGCAGGTGCAAAATCTTTATTTGAATTTAACAGAACATCAAATCCAGCCTGTATATTGAGGACATCCTTATAGGCGAATTCCATGGAAGGCGTTAGCAGGTATACTTTATATTGACCATATTGCATTGAATACTGTGAACTTACTCCCGGGAGGTTGCCATTGTTATTATAGGTTGTCATCTGCCCGGTATAAGTACTATCCTTAACTTTTCTATATGAAAAGTTAAGAGCAGGTTCGATGCTAAAATCACCTAATTGCTTACTGTAAACCAGGTTATCACGTATCAGCAGCGTATGCATCATATTAAAACCCTTTACGCGGGTAAGCGAATAAGTAGGGTTTGCCGGATCAGAAACGCTGTAAGAAGTTGAGTCGTTCTCAAAATAATTATAATGGTTATATATGCCTGAAAGCGTATTGGTTAAGCCTTTAACGATATTACTGCGGAGACTGACGGTGCTATTGAATAAGTGTTGCAGTATATGACTTGATTCCACACTCCTGTACGATTCAGTTGGGGTATAATTAGCAGTGATCGTAGCTGAATAATTGCTGGGTTGCGGCACATAGTTAATACCTACATTCAAGGTGCTGCCTTTCCATAAATTGGCATTCACGTATCCATTTAATTTGAAGCGGTTAAAATTAAATGGGGAATAAGGGTGTATCATGCCCGGCAAAAGTCCGGGATAAACATCGTGCTGGATATCTGCCGATACACCTGCTTCAACACCTGTAAAGTTTTTATAAGCACCAACATAATACTGATCATAAAAGTTAGTGGTGCTTTTGGTATTAGGGACTTTATTGGCATTGAAAATATTTACCAGGCTGGTTTGCCCCGCAACTGTAATGCCTTCCTTGTTTGCATGGTGTGTGCGGGTTTTAATCACGATCATCTGCTGTGCGGGAGAAGCCCCGCTTACCTGAGCCACGGCATTTTGCACCAGCGTTATTTCCTCAACATCGTAAATGCTGTAAGCGTTCACATCATTGATGTTATTCCCGTCAACCACATAGATAACCGATGCTGAATTGGTGAAAGTGCCGTAAAAGAATGTACGAATGGCCTCGGTAAGATCATTGAACGGATAACGTTCCAGGTCACTGCCTTTTATCGTAATGCTTTGGGTAAAGTTCTTTTTAATAAGTACATTACCAAGGTCATAATGCGTTGTATCGGTCTGGGCTTTGGCATCCATGCACAAAAAAAGTACAGGGATGGCAGCTGTAAGGATCAGGTTTTTCATGAATTGTGATAAAAGGATATCAAGTCAAATATACGATACATTCGGTTAATAGCTAACGATATACCAATTAAGCTTGATCAGAACTTGATACACCCTTTATGGATTGCGCTTGCTGTTTAAATGTTCACATTGTCAAGCACCAATACTTTTGCGCAGAGCACCTTGGCATATTGTTCAGCAAATATCACGTGGGTTGGGTCATGCTGATACGCTTCTTCCTCTTCCAAAGTATTGAACAGCAGTAAAAGCGATACATCATAAGAGCGGTCGATTACATCGCGGTTAGTATCAGCAGGCACACCGATATGCATATCGCGGATATGGGTAATAGGCTTCAGCGTTTCCAGACCTTCAATTAGTTTGGCTTTATCTTCTTTGTTTTTCAGCCAGAAATGAACGTGGTGTACAAAGGTGTTGTTAAGGTACATATGGTTAAAATTATTTCGGATGAAGATGGGGAGAAAACACCGGAAACCCAAATGGATTCTCGTTCAAAATGTTGTTCGGATGTCAAATAATTGTCGCAAATTATAGTTTAAGGCGAATTTATTGCAAATTTGTAGGTTGACTGACCGGTGACAGGCACCGGATATTTAAGAATGAGCGAGAAAACAATATTGGTTTGGTTCAGGAACGATCTGCGTATCCACGATAACGAAATATTGGTTGAAGCCATAAAAAAGGCTGATAAAATACTTCCGGTATATTGTTTTGACCCCTTTTATTTTAGAACTACATCCTCTGGTTTGGCAAAGACTGGCAACATACGTGCGCGGTTTTTACTGGAATCAGTTGCTGATCTGCGCGAAAATTTAAGGGAGCTCGGCGGCGATTTGATCGTACGTACAGGTAATCCCGCTGAGATATTGCCCCAACTGGCCCAGCAATATCAAGTGAGTGAAGTTTATCACCACCGTGAAGTAGCGTTTGAGGAAACCGAAATTTCAGAAGTGGTTGAAACAGCCCTCTGGAAAATGAAGCTTAATCTTAAACATTTTATCGGTCATACTTTATATCATAAGGAAGACCTGCCTTTCCCGGTAAAGGATATTCCCGATAGCTTCGCCACTTTTAAAAAGAAGGTAGAACGTGATAGCGATGTTCGCCCTTGTATCGAAACACCTGAGCATATTAATGTGCCCGAAATTACTGACGCAGGTAATATACCAACCCTGGCTGAATTAGGCATAGCTGAACCGGTTGACGATGAGCGGGCGCTGTTCCACTATCATGGTGGTGAAACAGCGGCATTACAGCAGTTACAACAATATATACTGAGTCTGCATGTTACTCAGGGTGCTAAAAGTGCCAGGCATATTGCAGATAACCCTTCGCGGTTATCTGCATGGGTATCAATGGGGTGCCTTTCCCAACGGATGGTATACCATGAAATAATGAAACACAGTAATGGGGGGCATGCTTCAAATTCACCACTAATATTGGAGCTTTTGTGGCGCGATTATTTCCGGTTCATGTTTAAGAAATACGGCAAACAGTTCTTCAACCCTGAAGGATTTAAGGATGAAGCGCCTGAATTATCGTCAGACCAGGAAGAACTCTTTGAGAAATGGAAAGACGGGCATACCGGTGTACCGTACATTGACGCTGCAATGCATAAACTGAATGCTACCGGTTATATCAGCAATAACAGCCGGCAGATAGTTGCTTCATTTCTGATCAACCACCTTAAGGTTGACTGGACCAAGGGCGCAGCTTATTTTGAAGAGAAGCTGATTGATTACTCGCCTGCAAGTAACTGGGGTAACTGGGCCTTTATTGCAGGTGTAGGCAATGATACGCGCGATAGCCGTTACTTTGCGGGTGTGAAGCAAACGGATAACCTGGAAACAGAAAGCGATTTTATCAATACCTGGTTGCCGGAAGTTTATGACGGCAGTGGTAGTTTTGAGCACGCCAACACGCTGTAACATTTAACGGAGATCGTCGTCTTATCTTATAAATAACCGATTGTATGAATCCTTTCGAGCAATACACATTGATCATTGGGGCACTGGCAGTGTTTATAGAAGGATTTTCTTATTTGCGTTCTCTTCTTCGAAAAATATTGCATTCAAATCCACACTCCAAACATCGAATTTAATACCGAACGGTTTCAAATTTGCAAAAAGTGACAAAGCATTTGAAAATAAAGTATAAAGTTTAAAAACGCTATGCTTATTTTTGTACCGATTTACAGATTGGTATCGACATGGATCGCCTAAATTATATTGACAGCGGCAACGCTGCATACATTAATACACTCTACGAAGCATACACACAAGACCCTGAATCAGTAGAATATGGCTGGCAAAAATTCTTCGAAGGATTTGATTTTGGCCGTGAAGCCAGGGGGCCTGTTTCTTCTGATGGTGAAAGTCCAGAACATTTTCTAAAAGAGATCAAAGTTCTAAACATGATCAACGGGTACCGTACCCGTGGTCACTTGTTTACTAAAACAAACCCCGTACGCGAGCGCCGTAAATATTATCCCGGCAAGGAACTGGAAACTTTCGGTTTTACTGAAGCTGACCTTGACACGGTTTTCAATGCCGGTGTTGAAGTGGGCATGGGGCCGGCAACTTTACGTGATATCCGCGAAATGCTGGAGCAGACCTATTGCCAGTCGATAGGTGCCGAATATAAATATATCCGCAACCCGATAAAGTCCAAGTGGTTTGAGGACCGTATGGAAAGCAAGCGTAATACGCCTTCCTTCACAACGGAAGAAAAGCTGAAAATGCTGGACAAACTGAACCACGCGGTTATTTTCGAAAACTTTTTGGGTACAAAGTTCCTGGGCCAAAAGCGTTTCTCATTAGAGGGTGCTGAGGCACTGATTCCGGCAATGGATTCGGTCATTCAGCGTGGTGCCGAATTGGGTATACAAGAATTTGTGATAGGCATGGCACACCGCGGAAGGCTGAATGTGCTGGCCAATATCATGGAGAAAACCTATAAAGAGATATTCTCGGAGTTTGAAGGCAAAACTTATGATGAGGAATCAGGTTTTGGCGGAGACGTAAAATATCACCTGGGTTACTCAACTGATGTAACTACCAGGAACGGAAGTACAGTACACCTGAGTCTCTGTCCTAACCCTTCGCATCTTGAAGCAGTTGACCCGGTGGTTGAAGGACTTACCCGTTCAAAGATCGATTTTAAGTACAATAGCGATCATAGCAAGATAGCCCCGATACTGATACATGGCGATGCTTCCATAGCTGGTCAGGGTATAGTATACGAGGTATTGCAAATGGAAAAACTGGAAGGCTACCGCACAGGCGGTACCATCCACCTGGTGATCAACAACCAGATAGGTTTTACCACTAACTTTAAGGATGCCCGTTCGAGTACCTATTGTACCGATGTGGCTAAGACGGTGCTTTCACCTGTTTTCCATGTAAATGGCGATGATGTTGAGGCGTTGGTTTACGTGATCAACCTGGCAATGGAGTACAGGCAAACATTCCACGATGATGTTTTCATCGATATCCTGTGCTATCGCAGGTATGGTCATAATGAGTCGGACGAACCGAAGTTTACACAGCCTTTATTATATAAGGCTATAGAGGCGCACCCAAATCCACGCGAAATATATTATCAGCAATTATTGGCGCAAGGTACCATCAATGCTGACCAGGCAAAGGTAATGGAAAAGAACTTCCGCGACTTGTTGCAACAAAAGCTGAATGAATCAAAAGCTGAAGAACGCTTTACTGATACACTGCAAATGTTCGAAGGTGCATGGGAAGGTTTACATCTTGCCACAGCGCAGGATTTTTCTGTGCCGGTGAGTACAGCAGTTCCAAAAGATGAATTGCTTGAGATCGGTAAAAAAATAACCACGCTGCCTAAGGATAAAGAGTTCTTTAAAAAGATCGAAAAGCTGTTTGATGAGCGTGGTAATATGGTTAATAAAACCCATATGTTCGATTGGGCAATGGGCGAACTTTTAGCTTATGGCACCTTATTAAAAGAAGGGCATTCGGTAAGGTTAAGCGGTGAGGACGTAAAACGCGGTACGTTCTCACATCGTCATGCGGTATTAACCCTGCCAGATTCAGAGAATGAGTACACACCGCTGGATACATTGGATACCGAAGCCAAATTCAGTATCTACAATTCATTGCTTTCAGAATACGGCGTTTTAGGTTTTGAGTATGGCTATGCATTGGCCAACCCAAATTCGCTTACAATATGGGAAGCACAATTCGGCGATTTCTTCAACGGTGCACAAATCATTGTTGACCAGTATGTTGCCAGCGCCGAAACCAAGTGGCAGCGCGGTAATGGTTTAGTGATGTTACTGCCGCATGGTTATGAAGGCCAGGGGCCTGAACATTCATCTGGCCGTATCGAGCGCTTTATGGAGCTTTGTGCAGATAATAATATACAAGTTGCCAATTGTACAACGCCTGCAAATTTCTTCCATGCTTTAAGAAGACAATTGCATCGCGAGTTCCGTAAACCGTTGATCGTTTTTACACCAAAGAGTTTATTGCGCGCACCAAAATGCGTATCTCCGCTGGAAGACTTTACCGAAGGTCATTTCCAGGAAGTAATAGATGATAACTATGCGGATGCAAAAAAGGTAAAACGCGTTCTGTTCTGCTCCGGCAAGATCTATTATGATCTGGCTGAAAAACAACAGGCCGATCAGCGTAAGGACGTTGCAATAGTGAGAATAGAACAATTGTATCCAACACCTGAATTGCAGATGTTGAAGCTCAAAGAGAAATACGATAAAGCTGAAGAGTTTATCTGGGTACAGGAAGAACCTGAGAATATGGGTGCGTGGCCGTATATGTGCCGCAAATTCCGCAAGGGTGATCTGCAATTGGATGTGATCTCACGCAAAGAGGCCAGCAGTACGGCGACGGGCTTTGCCAAACAGCATACTTCGCAGCAATTGTATATTATTTCAAAAGCGTTTGAAAGCCCGGCAGGTAAGACTTTGAAAGGGAAAGTTAAAAAGACAACCGAAAAAATGGCTAACATGGCCGCAGACTAAGTGATGGGATATTAGTTTTGAGCATAAGTAGAACTTATCCTGAAACTAAAACCCACAACTCATAACTGAAAACTTACAACTAACTATACTATGAGTTTAGAAATAAAAGTTCCGCCGGTAGGCGAGTCAATAACTGAGGTAACGCTCTCGCGCTGGGTAAAAAACGATGGCGACAGTGTTGCAATGGATGAAGTAATTGCCGAGCTGGAATCGGATAAAGCTACGTTTGAGCTTACCGCCGAAAAAGCCGGGACTTTAAAACGAATAGCCAAAGAAGGGGACACCCTGCCTATTGGCGCAGTAGTTGCCAGCATTACTGAAGAAGGTG
>JBQCEA010000320.1:0-7715 GCA_051960695.1 Mucilaginibacter sp.
ATTGATTCTGTAACTCCCGGTAACGCCAGTAATATGTTTCGTACAAATTGGAGAAAAACAAAGGCATCTGATGTCATCATATTACTCACCTTGTTGTATCCATATAAATTTGGATTCTGACCAATTAATTATTCCGCCGGAATTAGATTCCCCATCAATCAGATCACTGGTTAAAATAGCCGCATGACTTAATTTTATTTTTCTTGCTCCAACAAGATCACCGTCTTTATTAACAACTGTTTCCCAAGCGAATGATTTATTATAAATATTCCATTTTCGTATCCATTGAAAGTTATCAGATCCATTGCCAAAATTTTGACCGGCACCTAATATGAAATATTTGTTAATTCTTGCGAGCATTATGATAATGCCCTTTTTGTTGGTTTTTCTTTGTACTATTAATGCGGCTACGTCTGGAATATTGTCACCATTAAAGTCTGCGTTTAAATAGGTTGGTTTTATATAATTAGAAAGCGAATAATTCAAATGCAGGTTATCTTGTTTAAATCGCTTAAGAAACCATGAAGGATATGGTAGCGCCTTGGCTATTGTAAGCAAGGGTAAAAAAAGAAATGTAAGGATAAACAGGTTCTTTTTCATTTGGTTATCAAAACAATTCAACCAATCTTTCTAAGGCCATGCCCCGTGAGCCTTTGATCAGCACGGTAGAATTCTTGATCGGATGCGCTTTAAATGCTTCCATGGCTTCTTCCACGGTGTTATAAAATGCCGCCGAGCGTCGCGCGCCCGGCGCTTTTTGCGCAGCAAATTCCTTTCCGATAAATATCCGTTCATCTACAGGCGTTTCCATCGCTTTTTTAATGATCGCCTCGTGTTCTGCTGCAGATTCATCGCCCATTTCAAACATATCGCCTAAAACCAAAACTTTATGTTTAGCGTCTATCTCACCCAAATTCTCAATAGCAACGGCCATACTGCTGGGGTTGGCATTGTAATAGTCGCATATGAGCGTGTTGGTAGTAGTTTGTGTTATTTGCGAACGGTTATTTTTAGGCTGATAGCCTGAAATACCAGCGTTAATCTCTTCCGGAGTAAGTTTAAAGTATAGACCGATACAGATAGCGACGAGGATATTAGGCAAATTATAAGCTCCGGTTAACTGTGTTTTTACTGTATATTTTTTGCCTGATTTTCTGTCTGTCCATTCCAAAGCCAGCAGTGGTGCATTCTCTGTGATCGTGCCTGCAACCATGCTTGACGGTTCACTTTCACCATAATAAACAGGGTTTAATCCACGTGCTGCAGCCATTTCTATCAATACGGCATCATCGCAATTAACGAACGCGATACCATGCGCGGAGGCTAAAAAATCATATAGTTCGCCTTTACCTTTTTTAACGCCCTCAACACCACCGAAACCTTCCAAATGTGCCTTACCTACATTGGTGATCAATCCGTGCGATGGCTGCGAGATGCTGCAAAGCAATTCAATCTCCTTCTGGTGATTGGCACCCATTTCAATAACGGCCGCTTCGTGCGTGTTATTAATCGACAAAATACTTAATGGTACGCCTATATGATTATTCAGGTTTCCCTGTGTAGCATAGGTTTTGAAGTGCTGAGACAACACCGCGTTGATCAATTCCTTAGTCGTGGTTTTACCATTGGTGCCGGTAAGACCAACAACTGGTATATTCAATTGCCTGCGATGATGCCGGGCAAGATCCTGCAAAGTGCTTAACACATCATCAACCAATAAAAGCTTGTCGCTTGTTTTGTATTGCGGGTTATCAATTACAGCATAAGCTGCGCCCGCTTCAATGGCCTGTGAAGCAAAGGTGTTTGCGTCAAATTTTTCGCCTTTTAATGCAAAAAACAAGCTTCCGGGTGTGATCTTACGCGTATCGGTACTGATAACCGGGTGCTGCAGGTAAATGTGGTATAGTTCTTCTGTGGTGGTCATGATGATATATACAAATATAGGACAGCTATTGGTTTTACCCGCGCCGTTTGTACTTAGGCATTTTATTTTTTAGATTAGCTATACTGTATGTTAAAAAAACTGAACTTATTATTGATCTTTTGCGCCTTTGTTTGTACTGCTTTTGCACAGCAGGTTCAATCCCCTTCCGAATTTTTAGGTTATAAACTGGGCTCGCAGTTTACACCGCATAGCCGCATAATAGATTATTTCAAATACGTTGCCGGGGCTTCAAAAAATGTGAAGCTTGTTCAGTATGGCACAACCAATGAAGGCAGGCCATTGATAGCAATGTTCATCGCGTCAGATGAAAACATTGGGCGGTTGGAGGAGATCAGGCAGCATAATTTGTCGCTGGCAGGCTTAAGCTCAACCCATACATCACTTAATAATACGCCGGTAATTGTATGGATGAGCTATAACGTACATGGGAATGAGCCCAGTTCAAGTGAAGCGGCAATGCAGGCGTTGTTTAATATGGTCGATCCTTCGAATGCTAACACTCAGCAATGGTTGAAGAACACGCTGGTAGTTATTGACCCCTGCTTAAACCCGGATGGCCGCGAACGTTATGTAAATTACTATAATTCAGTTGCAGGCAGTAAACCCGATGCCGACCCATCAGCACGTGAACATAACGAGCCATGGCCGGCCGGCAGGGTGAACCATTATTATTTTGACCTGAACCGCGACTGGGCTTGGCAAACGCAAAAAGAAACTAAAGCCCGCGTTGCCTTATTCAACCAATGGCTGCCACAAATACACGTTGATTTTCACGAACAGGGCTATAATGCACCGTATTATTTTGCCCCGGCGGCTGCACCCTTTCACCGGGATATAACTGCCTGGCAACGGGAATTCCAAACTATCATTGGTAAAAACAACGCTAAGTATTTCGACCGGCATGGGTGGATGTATTTTACCAAAGAAGAATTCGACCTGCTTTACCCTTCATATGGCGATACTTATCCAATATACAACGGTTCTATCGGCATGACCTACGAGCAGGGTGGAATAGGCGCAGGTTTAGCAATAGCTACGCGCAGCGGCGACACACTTACGCTTGCAGATAGGATAGCACACCATCTGTCGAACAGTATGAGTACGGTTGAAACCGCGTCGACTAATGCTAACAAAGCATTGGAAGAGTTTAAAAAATACTTTGATGATAGCCGGACCAAGCCACCGGGCGAATACAAGACTTACGTTATCAGGAACGATAACCAGGATAAGATCAACATGCTTTGTGAACTGCTGAAAAGGAACCGGATTGAATATGGTTTTGGGATAGATGCAAAAGAAGTAGGGTTTGACTATGTGACCGGGAAAACAGAGCAATTTGAGATCGGCAAACACGATCTGGTCATTAATGCGTATCAGCCTAAGTCGGTTTTGTTAAATGTGCTGCTTGAGCCCAGAACCTTTGTCGCCGATTCCAATACTTATGATATTACTGCATGGTCATTACCATACGCCTACGGGTTGAAGGCTTATGGGTTAAAGGGTTCGATCAAGCCGCCTTTGCATAATATACAGTCTGTACATACTGAAAATATTGCCAAAGAGCATGCATACGCTTATGTACTGCCTTGGCATTCAGCCTCTGACGTTAAATTTCTTGCCGAATTATTGAAAGAGGGCATCAAAGTCCGTTGTGCGGAAATGCCGTTTTCAGCAGCAGGGAAAAGCTTTGCAGCAGGAACATTGATCATTACACGGACGGGGAATGACTATAAAAATTTTGATGATATAGTAAACAAAGCCGCTGAAGATTGTTCGCGGGAGCTTACTCCGCTAACTTCCGGTTTCGTTGAGAAAGGGGCAGATATTGGTTCAAGTTCTATTAAATTCATCCATCCGCCTAAGGTGATGCTTATCAGCGGCGAAGGAACCTCGGCTGAAGCCATGGGAGAGGTATGGTATTTTTTTGAAAAGCAGATCAATTACCCTGTTACAGTGGTGCGTTACCGCGATCTGAACCACATCCGCTGGAATGATTTTGATGTAGCGATTTTCCCGGATGGATATTATGACGACCTGCCTGCCGATAAATTGCAAAACTGGGTGCATGATGGCGGGAAACTGATCGCCATGAATAATACTATTTCGTTATTAGTAGGCAAGAAGGGTTTTTCCATCAAAAACATTCCAGCAAAAAAAAGCAAAGAGGACAGTTTAAATAATAACCCGGAACTGATCAGGCAATACGCCGACCGTGACCACGATGCCATAAGGTCAAGTGTGCCTGGCGCTATATATAAGGTAGATATGGACAATAGCCACCCGCTTGGTTTTGGCCTGAATAAGTATTACTTCACCTTAAAGCTGGACGATGTATTGTACAGTTATCTCGGCGATGATGGCTGGAATGTGGGTACAATCAAAAAATCTGGATATGTAGAAGGCTTTGTAGGTCAAAAAGCCAAAGAAAAGTTAAAGGATGGATTGCTTTTTGGTGTGCAATCGCTTGGCAAAGGCTCTGTTGTATATATGGTCGATGATCCGCTGTTTCGCAGCTTCTGGGAAAATGGCAAACTGCTGTTCAGTAATGCCGTATTTATGGTGGGACAGTAAGCCCCACCCAACCCTCCCGGAAGGGAGGGGCTTAAAAGTCTCCCCTCCCGGGGGAGATTTAGAGGGGGCTTAATTATTCCCCTTTACTCTTTGCTTCAGATCGTCGGCGCCGCTTTCATGCTCACGGGCTTTAAATTTAGTGCTGCCAAAATTGTATGTAAATGTCAGCCTGGCTATACGGGTTTCGCGTTTTTGCCTGATGTCGAGATCGTTTGATGCATAATTGCTCGTAACATCATTGCGGCGGGTATTAAATATATCACTCACCGAAAATTTGATATTTGCCTTTTTGTTAGCAAAGGAGTGGCTTATACCACCATCAACAGAGTATTGAGGTTTCACATAAAACAAAGCGTAAGTTAATGCAGACTGATAATTGCCGGTAAGTTCAGCCTTCCATCCGGCTACCGGGGTAAATGTTTGGGTAGTACGTATGTTGTAAGCAAACTGGCCGCGGTCGAGGTCGGCGCCTTCCAAACCATTTGATTTAAAGCCAAGATAAAAGCCTGTCACATTTACATTGCCTTCCCACCACTTAGCTATAGTATAGGGTGCAAACAGGTTTGCATTGTAAGCATTTTCTGCCTGTAAATTTCCCTGGGTAACAAAAGACTCTTTTGTTGCGGGATCAGTGCCCGGGATCTCGGTTATAACATCGGTTGTATGGCTATAGCCGAGGCTTAAAGTGATGTTCTTATTATAGGTATAGTTGAACTCGAAGTTATTAGTGTACTGTGGCTGCAGGTATGGGTTGCCTTTTTGATAGGTATAAGGATCCAGGTGATAAACAAATGGGTTCAGGTTATCATACTGCGGACGGTCGATACGGCGACTATATGAAAGGCCGATCTCGTTTTTATCATTTATGGTATGATTGATGAATACGCTTGGGAAAAAATCAAGATAGTGCCTTGGGATAACCTGTGTAACATTCAAGGAATCGCCAGTAGCATTTGACTGAGTATACTCGGCCCGTAAGCCTGCCTGTACAGATGTGCCTTTAAAATCTTTATTAAAATTGATATAACCGGCCGAAATCTTCTCATCATAAATAAAGTGGTTCACGCTTGGATATGCACCGCCTTCTATGGTCGACTGCATCAAGTCGTTATCGGTTTTTACGTTACTGTATTTAAAGCCGGCCTCCATTTTAAATGACTTAGTCAACGGGTTGGTATAATCAACCTTCGCAGTTTGTATATCAATGGTTGTAGGCGTATGGTTTCCGAGAAAACCGTTAGCGCGCTTTGGGCTGCCATCAGGTAAATAATAATTAGTAATATACTGGGCCTTGCTATCGTTCCTGAACCGGGATAGGTCTACATCTGCGCTTATCTGCTGGCCTAAAGTATCTATCTTATAAGTATCATTCAGGTTAAGCGCAATATTATTATAGGTTTGATGAATTGCAGAAGCCGTATTTAATGAAGAGTCTACTTTGGTATAATTTGGCCCGATATAGGTCCAGTCGTCAATTGAATCGTCTTCAGTGTTAAAGTAACCGTTAATTACAAAGCCGATGGTATTCTTTTCTGACATGTCATAATCTGCGCCAATTCTATAACTGTTATTGTGGTCACTTTCTAAAAAGGGGCTATACTGGTTAAAGTAAGTTTTAGTGCCGAGGCTATCGGTGCTGCGTTTAATGTTGATTTCCTGTTTGCGTTTGTTATCATTATGGCTGAACGAACCGAAAATATTTAGCTTGCCATCTTTATGGTTCAATTGCAGGGTTTCATTGTCCTTACCATATTCGCCATAGCCTGCGCCAACCATAATACTGCCGTTGGTGCCGGTTTGCTTATTCTTTTTAAGCTTGATGTTGATGATACCTGAATTACCTGCAGCATCATATTTAGCTGATGGGTTGGTAATGAGTTCTATTGATTGAATAGTATTGCCATCCATTGAGCGCAATAGAGTAGCTAACTGAGCGGTTGTTAAATAGGTAAGTTTATCATTGATCATTACTGTAACACCCTGTTTCCCTTTCAGGCTAATGTTATCGTCCTTGTCAACGCTTACACCAGGCGCCCTTTCCAATATATCCATGGCTGAATTACCTGCAGCCAACACGCTGTTTGCTACATTTACTACTGTGCGGTCTATTTGATGTTCTATTAAGGGTTTAGCGGCAGTAACGCTTACTGCACTGAGGCTGTGGGCAGCAGGCTGCATTTTCATTTGCGGTATAGTTACATCCTTTGAACCTGATGCTACAACAAACGGTTTGCTGACAGCTTTTTGATAGCCGATGGTTGTGGCTTTTATAATATAACTTCCTGATCTAATATGATCGAAAGTATAAACACCCGCTTCATTACTGATTGCACCTTTTACAATAGTAGAGTCTTTAGCATTAAGCAAGCTTGTTGTAGCAAACATCATTGGTTTGCCCTGCTCGTCAAGCAATGAGCCTGATACATGTGCCGATTGCGAAGAAGTTTGTGCAAGTGAAACACCCGTGGCGGTTAAGAGCAGTAAGAGTGTATAAAATATCTTTTTAATTATAGGTTTCATGTGTTGTAAGTATGTGTGTTTGTAAAAATTTTTGCAATAAAAGTCCCACGAGGGTTAAACCCTCTTTTTTAAATAATTAGTAAATAATGTGTGATCATCCCTTCTTCGGGGATATTCCGAAGAGGAGTTTAAATGATCATCGCGGTGTTGTTATTCATTATATTCTCCAGTTTTTTGGCAATAAAATCCCGTTAAGAACTCGCGATCTTTTTTCGATATGCTTTAAAATCGGGGTTTACGGTTACTGCCGTGTATTTATTTGTTATTAAGATGCAAGTATAGCACCAATGGTTACAGCCAATTTTCAGTTTTTCGGTCAAAGGTGATATTCACATATGCGAATGGCCTGTTTTTGTCGGTGAATGTCAATTGACATTTTGTAATGATGGCACTATACGGCATACCACGTCTTTAAAGAACGAGAAACCTTCAATGGTCAGCCTGGTTTGTCTGAATTCCTTTGCATACCTGTAACGATTTTCATCCAAAGGAACAGCTCGCGGAGATAATGGTGAAATTCTTTTGACCACCGTCTTCATTTCTTTGACCACCGGGTGCGTGTGCAGCGGATTCACCTGCTTTAACCGCTGATGAGTTAAGTAAAAAACACACATAAACCCGCATAGCAGGAGCAGGCTTATGTATGTTGACGGCATTTTCATGACATAGAATGTTTACT
>JBQCEA010000321.1:0-5665 GCA_051960695.1 Mucilaginibacter sp.
CGTAAACATGTTGGTGATAACACCAACATGGGCGGAGGCAGCGATGTTTGTAAATAAGATATTACCCATGCCGTTGTTGGTGTTATCACCAACAACATCTATTCATCATAATTAGCCAACAATCCAAATTCGTCGTATCCGTTTTCATAAAAACTGGCCGAAGAATATCGGTAATCTTCGGGATACTCAGCAAGGCGCCACTTATCTTGTAGGGGATTGTTGTGAACGTAGTCCATTTTTTGGTTAAAAACAGCCAGACTCCAAAGATCTATGCTTAACGAATTTCTTTCCCATATTTGGTATTCTCTGTCTTTGGCATTTACTTTATAAGATTGTAGTTTGTGAGGTGCGATCTTCAACAGTTCAAGTTTCATTTGTTGACCTGTAAATTTCAACAATCTCATTTGCACCTGGCTCTGTTTAAAGCCATCCTGTATTTGCCAGATCAAATGGATATGATTGGGCATAATTACAAATCCATAAACTTTTATACTGCCTTCTTTCTTTAAAAACAATAGACTATTAACGATAATTTCTTTGAAGAAATCGTCTTTCAATAAAGGTTGCCAGTTAAGTATGGTAGCAGTAAAAAATTGAGGATGATAATCGAAATTGATTTCAGGCATGTGCTAAAAAAGGAATATCGTAGGCATGTTGGTGATAACACCAACATGGGCGGAGTATGGTAGCAGTATTGATTTCAGGCATGTGCTAAAATAAGAATATCGTAAACATGTTGGTGATAACACCAACATGGGCGGAAAATAAGAATATCGTAGGCCTTTGCCCTCATGTATCGAGAACCTCAACATGACACCCTTATCCCTGCGCCGTTGCGGTATATCAGCAACATAGGCGGCTATTGAATTTTAAGTCATTGTAAATCAAGTGTTCATGATGTTCACGAGCGTTCATGCCACCGCGTGAACATGAACAGGATTCGTATCAAAACAGGCTTTCTATCTCAATATTTCTTTAATATCGTCAGCAGAGAGGGATTTGATGAAGCTTTCTTCAGTAGTAATGAGTGATTGGGCAACTTTCAGCTTGCGTTGCTGCAAGGCAAGTATCTTTTCTTCAACAGAATCCTTAGTGATGAATTTGTAGATGAATACGTTCTTGGTTTGTCCGATGCGGTGCGTACGGTCAATAGCCTGCTGCTCTACAGCCGGGTTCCACCACGGATCGAGAATGAATACATAGTCCGCTTCGGTAAGGTTCAAACCAACGCCGCCCGCTTTGAGCGAGATCAGGAATACCCTGGTTTTTTCATCCTCCTGAAAATGCTGCACCACATCGCCACGGTTTTGGGTGCTACCGTCCAGGTATGAATACGCGATGCCATGTTCTTCAAAATAACTGCGGTAAATATTCAGCTGCTTTACAAATTGAGAGAATATCAGAACCTTGTGACCGCCATCCAATACATTGGAAAGTGTATGCACCTCATTCTCGAACTTACCCGAATCACCCTCATATTGCTCATCGATCATGGAAGGGTGATTGGCGATCTGTCTTAGTTTGATCAGGCCCTGCAAAACCTGTATCTGTGATTTGGCAAAAGTGCCATCCTCAAGGGTCCGGAGCAGTTCGTTGCGGTATTCAGATTTTACCTTTTCATACACATTGGCCTGCTCTTCGCTCATTTTGCAGTAGAACAGGTTTTCTGTTTTTGGCGGCAGCTCTGTAGCTACCTGCTCCTTGGTACGGCGCAATACGAAAGGTTTTATCAGCGCCTGCAAGCGGCGTGCTTTTTCCTCGTCCTTCTTTTTCTCTATCGGCGTTACAAATTCGTTCTGAAAAAACTGTTGACTACCCAGCAAGCCGGGATTGATAAACGACATCTGCGTCCACAGGTCGTTCACTGAATTTTCAACCGGGGTACCGCTTAAGATCAGTTTAAATCTCGATTTTAACCTTTTAACCGATTGGTACGATTTAGATGAAGGGTTTTTAATGTTCTGACTTTCGTCGAGTATGATATAATCAAAAAAGTACGACTCCAGCAGGTCAATGTCTATGCGCGTGATGCCGTAAGTGGTTATAACCACATCATAATTGGCAAAAACTTCCGGAGATTTATAGCGCAAAGTGCCGGTATGCACCATTATCCGCAATTTTGAAGTAAACTTTTTAGCCTCGTTCAACCAGTTGTAGATAAGCGAGGTCGGCATGATGATGAGCGAGGTCGCTTTGCTTTCTGCAGCTTCCGTTTCTTCTTTATGCTTTTGCAAAAGAGCTAACGTTTGTATGGTTTTACCTAATCCCATATCGTCGGCCAAACAACCGCCAAAATGGTACTGCTGCAAAAAGTGGAACCAGTTAAAACCGGCTTTTTGGTAATGCCTTAAATGCCCCTTAAAATGGTGCGGCATAGCAATATCAGCCATGTCGTCAAAGTCGTTCAGCTTTTGCAGCTTACGGCCCATGGTCACTTCTGCCAGTTCACCTTCGGCGAGTTCATTTACCAGCCCGATATGATGCCTGCGCAATTTGATGTCATTCTGTCCTTCCGAAAAATGAAGCAGGTTGCCGTATTGCGAAAACCATTTTTCAGGTATCACAGCTATCTCGCCATTGGGCAGGACAAATTCCTTTTTATGGCTAAGAATATGATTTTTTAACTGGATGAAAGGGATTTTATACGGTCCGAAATATACCACAGCATAAATATCAAACCAGTCGTTATTTTCCTTTACCTCGACATCTATTTTGCTGCTGCCAAACAAATATCGTTTTTGGCCCTCAGGCTGCTCGATCTCGAAACCCGCAGCCAACAACTGGTCATGATTATGATTAAGCCATTCAAATACCGATAAAGACTGATCTTCCTCTTCATTGGTGCCGGATACTTCAAGGTTTTGGAAAAGTGTCGATACGGTGTGTAACCCCAGGTCTTCCAACAACTGTAGCTTATTTCGTTCCCATGTAACCGAGCGTTTGATACGGTGGAACAGGTAATCATCGCCATTGCGCTCCATGCGCACCGATACATGCCTGCCATCACCATAAGGGAAAATATAACCGGCATACCGGAAGTAGAGCTGCAACTGTGAAGTGCCACCTTCTATGTAGATCGGTTTCAGGATAGGTGTTGCTTCGTATTTCTCCGTATTGATAGTAAAGCCTTCAGCATAAACGTTATGTTTCTCGATCAGCGGTGCTACAAATTTTTCAAAATAGGGCAGTTCTGATGAGCGTGGAATAGCGATATAGCGTTTATTCAGGAAAGGCTGCAGCTTTTTACCTTCGATCTCTTTATCGAAATAGTATAAAGTATCGTCCAGCAGCATCCAGGCAGGGTGGTTGCAAATAACCTCCGCATTTTTGAACATGAACTCGATGCGCAAACCCTGGTATTTGATCGTAGGGAAATACCGTATCTCCGTTTCATCCCTTCTAAAGTGGAATAGTACCGAAGCCGGTTCCTGTGCTATCTGCAGTTTACGTTCGGCAGGATAGCCTTCCTTGCTCATGGCGTAGATCTGTTTGCCGGGCAGCATGGTTAATGCCTCCGCCATACGCTTTTCTATTTTAGGGCGGATGGTATCATAAAGCTGCTCATTGAATATTTTCCCGAAAAACTCAAAAGGGCGAATAGGTTTTTTGTAGAACCGTTTGATGATGTTGCCCTGTTCCATTTCCTCCAGCAGCTTGATGAGCTTAAGGTCGGTCTCATCCAAAAACTCGATGAACTCTTTGGCAGTATTAGAAAATAAACGCTGGTAAGTAAGGGAAAATTCGCCGTTGGGATTTAGTTGAACGATATGCGGTTCAATTACATACGACAGATACTCATGCCTGCAAATGGCATATATGATCTGGCATGGTTTTGAACTATCTACGCGTAACATCCCTTAAATTGAAAAATTAAAAGAAGTTACATCAAGAAAAAAATTCAAACCTAAACAGTTTTCCTGTCAATTAAAAGCGTTTGATGTTAAATAATTGTCAACAATTACCGGGCAGACTTATAAACTTAATTTCTTCTTATAAATGGAGTAATTCTCATCATCAAAGCATACGAATACCACTTTATCAATTTGCTTGTGATGCGACAGGAAGTCGTCGACTGTATGGATGGCTATTTCAGCGGCTTTATCTTTTGGGAAGTGATAAATGCCTGTGCTGATATTGGGGAAGGCGATAGATTTTACCTGGTTTTCAACAGCCAGCTTCAAACTATTGCGGTAGGCATTGGCAAGTAATTCATCCGCGCCGGTTTTAGACTGGCTCCAGACCGGACCAACAGTATGGATAACATATTTGGCCGGCATATTACCTGCGGAGGTTATTACCGCTTCGCCAACTTTGCAGCCGCCTTGCCGCTCGCGTATTTTAATGCATTCCTCCAAAATGGCTTTGCCGCCCGCACGGTGAATGGCACCATCCACACCGCCGCCTCCCAACAGGGAGGAATTAGCCGCATTAACAATGGCATCAACCTGCATTCGGGTGATGTCATCATTAACCAGTTCTATTCTTCCGTTTGGCATATTCCATCAACCACCATCCGGATAAATTGTTTGGATGTCAATTTTCGGATACTATTGTAAGTTAATGAAATAGAGTTTTTGCGATGTTATATTTCAACCTGTCCGTCAAACACCAGTTTGGCCGGCCCTTCCAAAAAAATATGGTTAAAATGGGTACCGTCGGTTTCAAAGCGGATGTTCAGATCGCCGCCTAAGACTTTGATAGGGGTATTGATCTTCCCGGTTTGATTATGATGTTTGGCCATTGCCAGCGCTACAGCCGTTACGCCTGTACCGCAAGCATAGGTTTCGTCCTCTACGCCACGCTCAAAGGTGCGTACAAAGTAACCACCGTTAAGCGGTTCAACAAAATTTACATTGATGCCTTTAGCTTTATAGGTATTGTTATTGCGGATATTGTAACCATCCTGGTAAACATTTTTGTCTTTAAGTCCGGTTGCCATTTCTATGTAATGCGGTGATCCGGTGTTCAATACATAAGCATCACCATCGCGGTTGACCTCATTTACATCGATCATTTGCAGACTCACCCAATCGCCGCTTTCTGAAATTTTGGCATAATGCGGGCCATCGACTGCCAAAAAATTAGCTTCAGTGTCAATCACACCCAGGTACTTGGCAAAAGCCACTATGCAACGGCCGCCATTGCCGCACATACTGCTTGGCTGACCGTCAGCATTATAATAGATCATTTCAAAATCGTAGTCAGGCTTGTCCTGTAAAAACATCATTCCGTCAGCACCAATGCCAAACCTGCGGTCGCATAAACGGGCAATAAACTGCGGATTTTGATGGTCTATGACGTTTTTACGGTTGTCAACCAAAACAAAATCATTGCCTGCGCCCTGATATTTATAAAACTTAATATTCACCCTGTCTGTTTAATATTTAAATGATAAGACCAATAAGCCGTAACAATATTCGGCCTGACCTTCTCCTGATTTAACATAATTTAACAAAAATACACATAACTTAACATTGATTCTAACGTCTATATGGTATTAAATTTGAACACTGTAAAGTGTATCAGCTTTAACAGAGCACAGAAAATAAATAAATAAAAATGAAAAAGTTTGGTTTAACAGTTTTAACCGCCTTCCTTGGCGGTGCCCTTGCTTTGGGCACATACAAGGTTATCGAGCAGAAGTATGCCGATAATATGAGCCTTG
>JBQCEA010000322.1:0-6106 GCA_051960695.1 Mucilaginibacter sp.
CAAATGTCACAGGCAGTGTTCCGAAACTATCCTGAAAATTAGTGTCCTTACCGCGCCAGGTAAACCCGACATTGCCGGATGCGATTTCAGTTACTTTTCCAAACGATTCGGACATTTCGGCTACAACACCCGTTTTTTTCAGTTCCGACCGCATCACGTCGTACTTGCCGTCGAAATCAGCATTCTTCTTCTCGATCATGATCAGTCCGTTGCGGGTATAGCCCACCGGCCTGTTTTTGGCCATCTGCACCTGACGATAAATAATGATGGTACAAACGATAAGCGCTACTGAAACAGAGAATTGCATTACTACCAATATTTTGCGTGGGATAGATGCCAGTCTCCCAACTTTGAAGGTGCCCTTAAGCACTTTAACTGGGTTGAACGAAGACAGGTACAAGGCAGGATAACTTCCGGATACCAGGGTAGTAATGAAAATAAACAGCATAGCCATAGCCCAGAACCAGGGATTTTGGAAGGGCATTTTTATTTCTTTGGCGGCGAGATCGTTAAACCAGGATAACATTAAGGTAACCAATATAATGGCAAGTAAAAATGATATCAGCACGATCAAAAACGATTCGCTGTAAAACTGTCCGATCAACTGCCTGCGCATCGACCCCACGGCTTTTCTTACCCCGATCTCTTTGGCGCGTTTTTCAGAGCGTGCCGTGCTTAAGTTCATGAAATTAATACAAGCCAGTAACAGCACAAATCCACCGATAATACTAATGATCCAAAGCAATTGCAGCGGGCCAGTATCAGGTTGTCCGCGGTTAAAATTGTGCAGGTGCCAGTCGCGCATTGGCAGCAGTGAAACCTGCGGGTTCATCTTGGCTTCATCCTTAAAATTGCCAAGGTTTTTCAACTCCGCATTTTTTATGTGATGTGATACCTGCTCAAATGTTGTATTAGGATTTATTTGGACATAAATTTTAAGGAAATGATTTTGCCAATCGGTCATGGCCTGTTGTAGTATCCAGGGGTTGTTGTCGAGCCAAAGGTTGAAAGCCCCCATAAATTTCAGATCTTTAAACTGGGTGTTTAACGGCAGGTCTTCGTAAACGCCCGTAACTTTTACCACCGATTTGTTATTAATCTTCATTACCTGATTTACCGGATCAGTATCGCCAAAAAATGCCTTTGCTGTGGATTCCGACAACAGGATGGAGTGAGGATCATTCAAACCATTCCTCGAACCATGTATCATCTTCAGCGTAAGCATTTCGGGTGCGCTTGGGTCCATAAATAACCCCGTCCTCGACAATTTCTTGTCGCCTGCTGATAAAATATCGTCCTCGTTCCATGAGGCAGGAACTATGTACTTAAAGTCGCTTTTGTAGTTACTTTCCAGCTCAGTGATCATCGGATACTGGAGCGACGAGTTGACACCCTGCATTCCAGACCGCGGATCCCTCATATGTGTTTGTACCTGGGCTATACTGTCGTAATTTTGATGATAGGTATTGAATGACAACTCATCCCATACCCACAGGCCAATAAGCATTGCTACAGCCATACCCACGGCCAGCCCGCCGATGTTAATGAAAGAAGAAACCTTATTCCTAATGAGGTTTCTCCAGGCGATTTTGAGATAATTCTTTATCATGGCAATTAATTCATTAGTAGCCCTCACCCTAAATCCCTCTCCAGTAGAGAGGGACTTTTAATATTTTATTTTTTCGCAGTGCAAACTGCTACTGCCACTTTTTACTGCTACTCCGACCTTAAGCTCTTCACCGGGCTCATCAGCGCTGCTTTGACCGACTGGAAGCTAACCGTTACCAATGCGATCAGTATAGCACCCAATCCTGCCACAGCAAACATCCACCAGCTGATCGGGATCTTATATGCAAAATCCTGCAGCCATTTATTCATACCAAACCAGGCTAAAGGCGATGCAATGACAATTGCCAGCAGCACCAGTTTTATAAAATCCATGGATAACAACGTAGTAATTCGCTGTACGCTTGCCCCCAATACCTTACGGATACCGATCTCCCGGCTGCGCTGTTCGGCCATAAAGGCTGAAAGGGCAAATAATCCGAGGCAAGCAATGATGATAGCCAGTACCGCGAAGCTGGTAAAGATGTTGCCGGTACGAAGCACATCTTTATACATATTGGCAAATTGCTCATCCAGGAAAGTATAACGGATAGGCTGATCTGGTGAATACTTTTTCCATAGCGCAGAAACATTGGCCACGGTACTCTGCACATCGCCGCCTTTGAATTTTACCGTCATGATGGAAGGACTAAATCCAAAATGAAGTGCCAGCGGATCGATCTGGCCGCGCATGGATTCAAAGTTGAAGTCCTGCACCACCCCGATAACTGTAAATAAACCGCCGTTAGTAATCCGGGCACCTATGGGATTTTTTAACCCCAGTCTTTTGGCCATGGTTTGATTGATAATAAGTGATTTGCCAGCAGTATCGGTCGCCATATCGTACGAGAAATTCCTGCCTTCAACCAGTTTTATGCCCATTGTTTTCAGGTAGGTGTCATCTATCTGCCAATACTGGCCGCCAACACCTGCATCAAGCTTTTCACGCCCTTCCTTAAAGAAAGTGTTACCATTGCGTTTTGTACCACTTACCGGCAGATAGTCGCTTATGGATACACTTTTTACTGAGGCGATCTTAGACAACTCACTTTTAAGGCTTTTCACGTTGTTATCGCCTAAAGTGTTAGTGCCCTGCAGAACCATCACCTGGTCTTTATCAAAACCTACCTTACGGTTCAGAATGAAATGGGTCTCACTGTAGATAACGATCGTACTGATGATGAGTATAATTGATGCCGTAAATTGAAAAACCACCAGGCTATTACGCAGCAGTGGACTTTTGCTGCCGCTGCTGATAGAACCTTTAAGCACCTGTACCGGGCGAAAGCCCGACAAATAAAATGCCGGGTAGATACCTGCGAGTATTCCTACGATCAATGCTGAGATGAGAACAATCGGTACAAACCACCATTCGGCCCATGGCACAACCAGCGATTTTGATGCCAATATATTGAAGTAAGGCAATATAAGCCACGCGATAAAAATGCCCAATATAAAGGAGATGAGACTGTAAATCAGTGATTCGGTAAGGAACTGATTGATCAGGCTGCTGCGGTATGAGCCAACTACTTTGCGTAAACCAACTTCTTTAGCTCGGTTAGCCGATTTTGCAGTAGATAAGTTAATAAAGTTAATACAGGCTATGATCAGTATAAATGCAGCTATAGCTCCAAACAGCCAGGTAAAACGAATATCGCCATGTGTTAGGCCGTCCTGTATATCGTAGGAATATAGGTTGATATCCTTTACCGGCTGAAGATGAAGCGAAAATTTGGTTATCTCTTTCTCTGCGTCCTTCATTCCTTCTTTTTGCGCTTCTGGCAGCAGATAATTTCTCAGGATATCATTGGATATCTTTTTTTCAACGGCGGCAATATTAGTGCCTTGTTTCAGCTTTACATAAGTAGAGTAATTATAATCACCCCAGTTATTTTGTTCACCACCCCAAAATTCCTGGCCTTTCAATGTCATTAGGAAACTGTATTCATGCAAATGAGAGTTTGAGGGGATATCGGCCATTACAGCGGTAATTCGATAAGCGTGTGCTTTGTCATTATCCAGTACCATTACTTGTCCGATCGGGTTTTGACCGGGAAAATACTTGTTGGCCTTGCTTTTCGAGATCACCATAGTGTACGGCTCTGCTAAAGCTGTTTTGCGGTTGCCATATACCATCGGAAGCTGCAAAATATCCAGCATTTGCTGGTCGGCATACATAAATCCTTGCTCATAAGTGTTTTGGACCTGGTCGGCGCGGCGCAATTCATCGTTGCCGGCATGCCCGATAAGACTGTTGGGCATCAGGCGGCCACAATATTCTACTTCAGGTATATCAGCCTGGATCGCTTTCCCCAAAGGTGCCGGCCAGGAAGTTCCTTTATCTACTTTGCCATCGTGAGCATAAAAACCCACAACGCGGAAAATACGGTCGGTATCGGGATACGATTTATCGTAACTGGTTTCATCCCTGATGTACAGGGCGATCAATAAACAGGCAGCAATGCCCAAAGCAAAGCCTCCGATCTTGATAGCTGCATACATTTTTTGCTTACGCAGCTGGCGGATAGCGATCTTTAAATAATTTCTTAGCATGATATGATCATTAGTTCAATTGTTCATTTTTAGCTCCCTCTAAATCTACCTCAGGAGGGGAGACTTTTGATTTGTTTTTCTTAAGTCCTCCCTACCGGGAGGATTTAGGTGGGCTTATTCATTCTGACCGTAAACTCTTCACCGGGTTTGCCAGCGCAGCTTTTATGCTTTGGTAACTCACGGTCATTAAAGTAATTAATATAGCGCCTACAGCTGTTATACCAAAGACCCACCACGAAATAGTTGTGTGGTAATTATAGCCCAGCAACCAGTTGTGCATAAAATAATATGCTACAGGCATAGCCAATATCAGTGAGATAATTACCAGGCCAACAAAATCCTTTGACAATAGTCTCCACAGATTGGGTATAGAAGCTCCAAGTACCTTGCGTATACCTATTTCTTTGGTGCGCTGTTCGGCCATAAACGATGCCATTCCGAATAAGCCAAGGCAACTAATAAAAATAGCCAGGCCGGCAAAAACAGTAGCCAAACTACCTATACGTTCTTCATTGCCGAATTTTTGGGCATAAGCATCATCCGCAAACTGGTAATCAAATGGCTGGGCCGGATTATAAGCTTTAAAAGTCTTTTGTATTTTCTCAATGGCCTCGTGCGCGCTGGTTTTTGGATTTATCTTAAGAATAGCAAAATCTCCGCTGCCCTTGAGTAAATGAAAAAGCGTGGGTCTTACCGGTTCATAAGGCGATTCCATTACCATGTCATTGATTACGCCGACTATTTTAAATGGAACACCGTCCCATTTCAATGTTTCGCCTACCGGATTTTTCAAACCCATAAATTTTGCAGCCGTTTCATTGATCACAAAAGCTGTCGAATCGCTTAAAAACTCCTGTGAAAAGTCACGGCCATCAACAAACTGCCATCCCACCGTTTTACCGTAATCGTAGCTAACATCAATATTAGGAAATTCAACAGCCTGTGCAGGGTCTTTTCCCTTCCAGTCGAACCCACTATTGGTAGAATATACACCAGTTGTGGGACTATCGGCCTCTGCCATTTCAGAAATGGCTCCGTTACTAATCAGATCATGTTTTACTACATCAAATTTTTTATGAATATCTCCGGTGAGCATTGAAACAGCAATAATTCCATTGCGGGTATAGCCAATCGGCCGGTTTTTGGCGAATTGTATCTGCCGGAAAACGACTATCGTACCGATGATCAAAACCACCGATACCGTAAACTGTAAAACTACCAGCGCTTTACGCGGAATAGCGGCTAACGGGCCAGCCTTGAATGTTCCTTTTAATACCTTGACCGGTTTGAATGAGGATAAATACAATGCCGGATAACTACCCGCAATAAAGCCGGTTATCAAACTAAAGCCTATGCAGCAAGACCAAAATAACGGACTACCCCAAGCGATAGACATTTGTTTACCTGAAATATTATTAAAGAATGGCAATGCCACTTGTACCAAAAGTATAGCCAGGACAAAAGCACATGCAACGATCAGCAGGGATTCGCTCATGAATTGCCAAATGAGCTGACGGCGCATAGAGCCTATGGCTTTACGGATGCCAACTTCCTTAGCCCGCTTCTCAGACCGTGCTGTGCTCAAATTCATGAAGTTGATGCAGGCCAGCAGCAGTACAAAAACACCAATTATGCCAAACAGCCATACATATTGAATGCGGCCTCCTACAATAACACCATTCTTGAATTCCGAATAAAGGTGCCAGTTTTTCATCGGATTAAGAAAAACCTGGTTCTTTGACTTTAATTCATTCTTGTTGACCTTGTCGTGCTTGATGTCTTTAATCTTTGCCGAAATAGCATCCATATTGGCATGATCGGCAACCTGTACATAAGTAAAAAAGCAGTTGCAGCGCCATGGATCGGCTTGTTTGGTTAATTGATTTACGTTTGAAAATAGCTGCCATGGTGCTATAAAGTTCACACCTGCGAATGAAGAATTATTGGG
>JBQCEA010000323.1:0-7040 GCA_051960695.1 Mucilaginibacter sp.
ATAAGTCCATTGGCTTTTGCCATCACTGATTACTTCCTGCGACGATGAAGCTTTATCACCGGGGGTATTAATGATCACCTTAAATTTATTGGCCTTGGGCCTTGATATAAGCGTGCCGGTTTGTGACTCTTTAATGCCTGCCTGCGGGTCATCCATCTTAAAGGTAAATTCGGCTTTTATCAAGTTGTACGATCTGTATTTCTGGCTTACGGCATTCATTATTTTCCGGGCATCTGCATCTTTTTGGGCAAATGTTGCGTTAGTGATGGCAGCAAAGATCAGTGATGATATAAGTAATTTTTTCATGGATATGGGATCATTTAGTCATTTGGTCATTAAGCCATTGATGATAGGGCGGCGGATAAAAAACGGACGTTTACATCAAATTGTTTTTTGTATGGCTTCCAGGTGTTTTTCAAGGCTGTATTCATCGCTAAAGAGCACTTCTCGGGCTTTGCTGCCTTCAAACGGACCAACAATACCTGCAGCTTCTAACTGGTCGATAATACGACCGGCGCGGTTATAGCCGAGTTTCAGTTTGCGTTGTATCAATGAAGTTGAGCCTTGTTGATGCATCACGATCAGCCGTGCAGCTTCCTCAAACATCGGGTCGCGGTTTTCAGGGTCAAATTCTTTTGTACTTGACGCTTCTCCTTCGCCAACATATTCAGGGAGCAGCAGGGCAGTAGGATAACCGCGCTGGTTGCCGATGTAATCTGATATTTTTTCTACCTCAGGAGTGTCCACAAAGGCGCATTGCAAGCGTATCAGGTCGCTGCCAGTTGAGAGCAGCATATCACCGCGACCGATTAGCTGGTCGGCGCCGCCTGCATCCAGGATCGTACGAGAGTCGATCTTTGATAATACCCTAAATGCCAGCCTCGAAGGGAAATTGGCTTTGATAGTACCAGTAATGATGTTTACCGAAGGACGCTGTGTGGCAATAACCAAATGTATACCCACCGCACGGGCCAGCTGCGCCAAACGGGCAATAGGCATTTCCACTTCTTTGCCTGCGGTCATCATCAGATCGGCAAATTCGTCTACCACTAAAACTATAAACGGCAGAAAACGATGTTTTTCGGGATCGCTGATCTTTCGGTTAATAAACTTCTGGTTGTATTCTTTCAGGTTACGTACGCCGGCATCTTTCAGCAGGTCGTAACGTTGATCCATTTCAATACAAAGCGAATTCAGCGTATTAACAACCTTTTTAGTGTCGGTAATAATCGCATCCTCCTCGTCGGGCAGCTTAGCTAAAAAGTGCCTTTCTATTTTCCTGAACAGTGTCAGCTCAACCTTTTTCGGGTCGACCAATACAAACTTCAGTTCGGCGGGATGTCTTTTGTAGAGTAGTGATACCAGTATAGCATTAATGCCTACAGATTTACCTTGACCGGTAGCACCGGCAACCAGCAAGTGAGGCATTTTAGCGAGGTCGGCAATGAATACTTCGTTTGAAATGGTTTTACCCAATGCAATGGGCAGGTCCATGGTGGTATTCTGGAATTTTTCGGTCGCCAGTATTGACCGCATAGATACCATTTCGGGGTTCTGGTTTGGCACCTCAATACCAATAGTACCTTTGCCCGGCATCGGTGCAATGATACGGATACCCAGAGCCGCAAGTGACAGGGCAATATCATCTTCCAGGTTCTTGATCTTGGAGATACGGACGCCCGGCGCGGGAATAATTTCGTACAGTGTAACCGTTGGCCCAATGGTAGCTTTTATCTTATCGATCTCGATATTATAATGGTTCAGCGTCTCAACGATCTTATTTTTATTTGCCTCTAATTCTTCCGAATTGACAGTGATCTTATTTGAACCGTAGTTCTCCAGCAGATCAAGCGTAGGATATTTGTATGACGCAAGATCAATCTTTGGGTCGTAAGTGCCAAACTGTTCGACCAGGCTTTTGGCCTTCTCATCATCGGCCTTTTCAATGTTGAGTACATTGGTTGGGCGCGCAGTATCAATAGTAAGCGGTATCTCGTCTTCCATTTCCGGCTCATGGGCAGCTAATGGATCAGGTGTCAGCACCATCGGCTCATGGAAAACCGCATTTTGTACAACAGTTTCAACTTCAGTGTCTTCCCTTACCCTGTTGCCATTCTTTGGCCACTCGATCGGTTTTGAAGGGTACTCATCTTCAATTTCAACTGGTGTAGGTGCCACCTCATCAACTATATCCGGGTTGAGTTCTTTCTTTTTGCGTGATGGCACTTTGAAATCAATATTATAAGCAATGATCAATGCTGTAAGGGCAGCAAAAATGAGTATGCCAGCAGTTCCAGCTTCTCCAACCTGGGCGCCTAGCAACCGGTTGCTCCAGAAACCAAAGTTACCTTCGAGATAATGCGGTACATCACTTACAAAGGCATGGAAAAAGCCCAGTGTGATAGAAACGAACACCAACAGAAATAACGAATAGCCTAACGTTTTGCTTACCGGATATAAGCGCACACGGAATAGCAAACGATAACCTACAATGAAGAAAACAAATACGAACAGGAATGAAGCAATGCCAAACCACTCGAAAATGAACTGATTTGATAACAAGGCACCAAATTTACCCAGCCAGTTATCAACTACAGGGGTTTTGAGGCCATTATCTAATAATTCTTGCTGGGTTTTAAACAAGTTATGCCAACCTCCATTAGCTGCTGAAACATAGCTTTGGTCTTCCTGCCAGGTAAAAAGATAAGAGGTAAATGCGATGAGAAAAAACACCGACATGATCAACAGGAAGAGGCCTACGATCTTGGCCACGCGGCCATCGCCTATGTCTAAGACAGGTTGTTTTACCTTTTTTGATCTCGAAGATTTTTCCTTTTCGGCCTTTGACGACGAGCGGTCGGGTTTGTTATCGTCCCTTAAAGTATTCGTTCTAAACTGGTTCCCTTTGGTCGGCATCCTTTACTTTCAACATTCAATAGCAGATGTAAAGTTAACAGATTAAACAAATATCAGAAATGGCGGGGTAAATAATTTTGCCGGTAAACATTACTACATTATGCAAAAATGCGGTTGGCATAGGTCATTGCTTCAGCCAATTTATCGGCATTAAGCCCCAAGCTGATGTTTTGCGACTGCAGATAAGCTATTACATTTTCGGTAGCAATATTGCCCGTAAGTTCATCTTTAGCCATCGGGCAGCCGCCATATCCTTTTATAGCTGTATCAAATCGTTTACAACCGCTTTGATAAGCCGCTTCAATTTTTTCGTGCCATGTGTCAGGAGTGGAGTGGAGATGAACACCCCAAATTGTTTTAGCAAAAGTTTGAGACAACGAGCTGTATAACTTAGCAATTTGCACAGGTTGTGCTATGCCTATGGTATCGGCCAGGGATATATATTCTATCCCTTCATTGATCAGCTTTTCGGCCCAGTAGGCTACAATATCTTCGTTCCATTCATCGCTATAAGGGTTGCCAAATCCCATTGACAGATAAGTAAGCAGTTTCTTCCCATTATTAACGCAAAGCTCCTGAATGCGTTTTACAATTTCAAATGCTTCAGCAATAGTTGCGTTCGTATTGCGTTTCTGGAATGTTTCGGATATGGAAAAAGGGAAACCGAGATAAGTGATCTCATCATATTTCGAGCCATCTTCGGCACCGCGGTAATTAGCGATGATAGCCAGTAGTCTTGAGTTTGAAGTACTTAAGTCGAGTTTCTTCAGAACTTCAGCAGTATCCCGCATCTGCGGGATGGCCTTTGCAGAAACGAAGCTTCCAAAATCAATCGTATCAAACCCAACCTGCAGCAACAAATTAATATAAGCCACTTTAACATCTGTCTGCACGAATTCCTTAAGGCCCTGCATGGCATCTCTCGGGCATTCTGTGAGCTGTATTCCGGCAGACATTAGTTACCGTTAAAATTTAGGATTATAGATACCCGCTTTATGCTCTATTTCGGCATAAAGTTCGGTATTGAGAGCGATCAGATATCTTTCAAATGATGCTATAAGCTGTTTAGCATCCTTGATGACCCTTCTTGGCTGATCAGGATTCTCTTTTTGGTAAACATCATACAGCGTTAATCGCCTATTGCCATAATCTGTAGGCAGATAGAAAATCACATTGCGTATAGTGTACCGGTACCGGCCATTTTTCATGTCAATAACTATAGAAAATTGCGCAGTATAAGGTTGTGGGTTATCATCGTCACCGGTGTTAATGTTTTGATTTAAATCCTGGGTTGTAGTGAATATCAGCTTGCCTTCCTGTTCATAGCCATAATTCTGCTGGAAGTTTTTAGTGGCCATAAATTCGAGCGTACGGGTATAGATCGAGCTCAACCGGATATTGCTGTCGACCTTAATGGTTTGCTGATAATAAGCATCATTACCCTCAACCCGTAACTTAACCGAATCAAACAATGGCAATGTAACCGCAGTATGGATAGTGCCTTGCTGCGCATATCCGGTGATAGCAGATAGGACAAGTGCCGCGCTCAAAATAAATGTTTTCATATAGGTTTATTATTAAGCGAATATAACACCTTTAATCGGTGTTTGGCAAAGCATGGTCTGGTTCGGGCAGGGCCTCCTTAACATATCGCCTGATAATAAGCCTTGAACCTCCGTTGTTATTCACATAGCTGCCTATCCAGTTGATAAATACGATCACCTTGTTTCTGAAACCCAGCAAGGATATCAAGTGAACGAACATCCATACCAGCCATGCAAAAAATCCCTGGAATTTGATCTTACCCAGGTCGGCTACTGCTTTATTTCGGCCTATTGTCGCCAATGAACCCTTGTCATTGTACTTAAATGGTTCTGGTGTTTCGCCACGGATAATATGCATGATATTTTTGCCCACGTTTTTGCCCATTTGTATCGCCGTTTGTGCCACGCCGGGATGGCCTTTTGGCGTTTCTTTCGTGATCATCGCAGCAACGTCGCCAATGGCGAAAATATTCTGGTAACCATCAACGCGGCAAATGTTATCAACGCGGATACGGTTGCCTCTTTCTATCAGGTCTTTTCTGATCCCATCAGGTATTACACCCATTACCCCGGCCGACCAGATCACATTCTTTGTCCGTATCGTTCTGCCGCCCTCAAAGCTGATCATTGAACCATCATAACCTTGTACTTTTACACCTAAAAGCACTTCCACGCCCATCTTTTCCAGGAATTCTTTTGCTGCTTTTGAAGCCTGTTCTGACATTGGGCCCAATACTTTCGGCATAAAATCAACCAGGTAAACCTTCATTTCTTCACGGTTCAGTTCCGGGTAATCTTTGCAAAGCACATGATTACGCAGTTCAGCCAATGCCCCTGCCAATTCTACTCCGGTTGGCCCGGCGCCTACCAGTACAAAGGTTAAATAAGGCTCACGCTCTTCCTTAGTCTTTTGCTGCACTGCTTCTTCCAGGTTTTGCAGGATGGAATAGCGCAGGTTCAACGCTTCCGGTATTGATTTCATCGGCATAGAATAATGCTCAACGTTTTTATTGCCAAAGAAATTGGTGGTTGAGCCTGTAGCGATAACCAGGTAATCGTAATGCTTGTCGCCAATAGTGGTATGTACCGTTTGCGATTCCGGATCTATGCCCGTTACTTCCGCTATTCTGAAACGAAAATTTTTCTGTTCGTCAAAGTTCTTCCTGAGTGAAAAGGCGATAGATTCTGCTTCAAGACTGCCTGTAGCTACCTGGTATAGCAACGGTTGAAAGGTATGGTAATTATGTTTATCCAGCATTAATACGTCCACAGGTTTATTGGCTAATGCTTTGGCTACTTCGAGTCCGCCGAAACCGCCACCAATGATCACCACCTGCGGAAATCCGGATGTGTTTGCTGTTTCCATGAGTATATATATTGATATATACTTGGATAACAAAAAAGGCTCCAAATGTTGTTTGGAGCCTTTAATAAATATTTAATATGACTTTATTTCAGGTCTTTTTTACCAAAGTCTATAATTACCGGAGTTGCAATACAGATAGAAGAGTATGTACCGAAACATACACCCACTAATAACGCAAACGAGAAGCCCCGGATAACGTCGCCACCGAAGATGAACAGAACGATCAATACGAACAATACCGTTAATGCAGTGATAATAGTACGGCTTAACGTTTTGTTGATTGCATGGTTGATAACCTCTTTCGGATCATCAGAAGCTGAATGGTGCAGGTGCAGGAACTCGCGGATACGGTCGAATACAACCACAGTATCGTTGATAGAGTAACCAATAACTGTCAATATAGCAGCAATGAATGATTGGTCGATATCCAGGAACGGGATTAGATTTCTGAACAATGAGAAGAAAGAAAGTACCATCAGCGCGTCATGCGCGGTTGCCACCATTGCACCCAAGCTGAATTGCCATTTACGGAAACGGATCAGGATGTAAGCTGAAATGATAATAATAGCGATGAGTACCGTCCAGAATGCAGACTGTTTAAGTCCTGCTGCTATAGTTGCTTTTACCTTTTGATATTTTACAATATCCTTGTCAGCAATTTTAGTTACCGGATCTTTGCTTAATGCATCTATCAATGTCGATTTAACTTTAGCATCAGCCGTAGTTGAGTTGTCCTCGATCAGGTATTTGGTTGTGATGCTTATTTCGTTGGTTCCAAAAGTTTTTACTTCGCTTGCCCCTAAAACCTTATCAATAGCAGCATGTACCTTTTCGGTAGTTACATTTTGATTCTCAAAATGGACAATATAATTTCGGCCACCTACGAAGTCGACACCGTAGTTAAATCCTTGAGTGAACATGGAAACAATACCCGCAAGGATAAATGCTCCTGAGAAGATATAGAACTTAAAGCGGTTCTTTACGAATGCGAAATTTGCATTTTTAAAGGTATGTGAGCTCCATGGGTTCGAGAATTTGATATCCCAGCCTTTGCTTATCATCCATTCGAAGATAAGGCGAGATATCAATAATGAACAGAACAATGAAGTAACGATACCGATCATCAATACAACGGCAAAGCCTTTGATCGGGCCGCTACCGAATGTAAACAGGATCAAACCGGTAAGGAATGTGCTGATATTTGAGTCGAGAAT
>JBQCEA010000324.1:0-2144 GCA_051960695.1 Mucilaginibacter sp.
ATCGCCATAAGTGAATAAGATGGCATTCGGCGGGCATGAGATCAGGTAATTGTAAGCCATATCATGCGGAACCATTTTGGTTGAGCGGTCGTGCGCTCCCCATTCCTGGCATGCCACCAACACCGGCAGCAGCAAGCATACAGCGCTCACGCCGATAGCAGCATTCCTTGGCGTCAGCCATTTTTTGGCATAATCGGCAATAGCAATTACCCCTATGCCTATCCATATAGCAAAGGCATAAAACGAGCCCACGTAAGAATAATCGCGCTCACGCGGCTGTACGCTCGGCTGGTTTACATATATCACAATTGCCAAGCCGGTAAAGAACCATAACAGGGCAACGATGAGGGCATCGCGCTTGTCGTTCTGGAAATGATAGATCAAACCTATCAATCCTATCAGCAGCGGCAGCGCATACAGCGGTGTATAAGCATTGCTGGCATATATCGGTGTACCCGGGTCGCGATGGGTAAGCGATTTTGGTAAATGTCTTGTCCCATCAAAAATACCCGTTGTCCAGTCGCCATCCACGTATCCATGGAAACCGCCCATCTGTTGCTGACCATCAAGCTGATTGGTTCGCCCGGCAAAGTTCCACATAAAATAGCGGCCATACATTTGCCACATCTGCCAGCTGAACATCCAGCGGAGGTTGTCGCTGAAATCCGGCACATCTGAGTCTGACATATGCAGCCATTGCCTGTAAAATTGAGCATCCTGCTGGTATGCACCGTCGGTATTTTCTGTGCTGTACATACGCGGCAAAATCGTTGTATGATCATAAACGGTATTTACTTTTCTGCCTGCGCTTTCATATTTAGTTTTACCCTTACGGTAAATAATACTGCCTTCGGTTTGGTCAGTAGCCTTAGCATCAAAGTACGGGCCGGTCAGCAAAGGTGTTTCACCGTATTGGATACGGTTTAAATAACCATAAAGCGTAAATGCATTATCCGGATGGGAGTTGTCCAGGTCAGGGTCGGCAGTAGCACGGATAGGGATATAAGCAAAAGAGCTGTACCCAAAATAGATAAATGCCACGCACAGGAAAGCCAGGTTCAGGGCAGGCTTATTGTTCTTGGTGCTCCACCATATTCCGCCTACAATAATCCCGATAAGCAGTATGAAGAATACGATAGCGCCTGACCCGAAGCCCATGCCCAGCGAGTTGACAAAGAACAGGTCGAAATATGCAGCAAACTTAACCGTATATCCGCGTATGCCATATTGAACAAAGCCCAGTATAAGGATACTGATAAAGAAGGCAATTAAAGCACTCTTGTTATTGATATTTTTATACCTGCGGAAGTAATACACCAGCACAATAGCCGGGATGGTCAGTAAGTTCAGCAGGTGAATACCGATGGACAAACCGATAATATATGCGATAAAGATGATCCATTTATCTGCCCCCGGATCATCAGCATGTGCATCCCATTTCAATATTGCCCAGAATACAATGGCTGTACAGAGTGATGATAAAGCAAATACGATGGTTTCAACAGCTGAAAACCAGAAGGTATCAGTATAAGTAAAGGTCAAGGCACCTACCAGTGCACCGCCGAAAATCAATATCTGTTTGGTGCTGTCGGGTTCCTGGCCTTTAGCAACCAGCATCTTTTTAGCCAGTGCGGTAATGGTCCAAAACAGGAACATAATGGTTGCACCGCTGGCAAATGCCGAGCCCATATTGGTGAAATAAGGCACTTTGGCATTGTTGCCTAATGAAAGCAACGAGAAGAATTTACCAAGCATGGCAAACAATGGGTAGCCGGGCTGGTGTGCTACCTGTAAACGATAAGCGCAGGAGATAAACTCGCCGCAATCCCAAAAGCTTACTGATGGTTCTAATGTAAGGATGTAAGTGATGGAGGCTATAACGAAACAAAGCCATCCTAACAGGTTATTGATCTTTTTGTATTGCATTTTTACCGTTTAGTATTGTTTTTGGCGCGGCTAATATCCGCATTTTTATAAGTTATTTTTAACAATTCGCAATCGCGTTAACATCTTTTAACAAATGCCACCGAAATTATAAAAAATAAATTAAAATGGATGGAGTGCGTATAAGGTTCGGACAAGCCTGCTAACTGCTATAATCACACCCTTTGATCATGTTGTTTCCTGAACAATGTGAATCGTTG
>JBQCEA010000325.1:0-3649 GCA_051960695.1 Mucilaginibacter sp.
GAAACCACTAAAAGGATTGTTTGGTTTCTTTCCGTTTATAATGGGCTCGTTCTGGGTAACAGGCATTTCTATTATCATTGCTCTGCCCCTATGCTTGCTGACCGCTTTTTATATCACCGAATATGCCCCCAAGCGCATCAGGAAAATATTGGTTCCATTCGTAAACCTGTTATCCGGGATACCTCCCGTAATTTTTGGGGTATGGGGTGTATTGTTCATCATTCCGCTTATACAATACCACATTGCTCCGCATTTTGTCGAATTTTCAACAGGATACAGTGTTTTGGCAGGCGGACTGGTGCTGGCTGTAATGATATTCCCTTTGATCGTAAGCATTGTTTGTGAAGTATTGAATACGATTCCACGTGAGTTAAAAGACGCTTCCCTTGCCTTAGGGGCCACCAAATGGGAAACCATTCGTAAAGTATCTATACGTAAAGCCATGCCAGGCATAATTGCTGCAGTAATTCTCGCTATTTCCAGGTCTTTTGGCGAAACTATTGCCGTACTGATGGTCTGCGGTAATAATGCTGATGTCCCGCACTCGGTTTTCGATCCGGGATACCCATTACCCGCTTTAATCGCTAATAATTATGGGGAAATGTTATCTATTCCGATGTATGACTCAGCGCTGATGTTTGCAGCCTTGTTGCTCTTCATTATCATTTTCTTGTTCAATATACTATCCCGGTTAATTCTAATTCGTGTTGAAAGGAGGTTAACGGCATGATCAGGCGCAAATTAGAAGAGAACTTTTTCCGGGTGCTTATGGTATTGGCAACCATAATTGTAAGTGGCAGTTTTATTCTTATAGTTGGTACTATATTTTATAAAGGCATCCCATTCATGAATTGGGATATGATAAGCAAGATACCCGGCGGCGGATTCTACATTGGTAAAGAAGGTGGTGTACTGAATGCCATAATCGGCTCACTTTATGTAGCAGGCGGAGCAACAGTGCTTGGTCTCTTTATCAGTATACCTGTGGCCATATATATGAATATGTACATGGGTGGAAAAGCCTTCATCACCAATTTACTAAGGATCATTTTTGATGTGTTGTTTGGTATACCATCCATAGTTTATGGCGCTTTTGGCTTCCTGATCATGGTTTACTTCGGCATCCGGGCATCATTGCTGGGAGGCATTTTAGCAGTCACTTTGCTTGTCATACCCATTTTGGTCCGCACACTTGATGAAGTGATCCGGACTGTGCCTAAAGAACTCAGGGACGCTTCACTTTCACTGGGTGCCACTCGCTGGGAAATGTCAAAGATCGTTTTAAGGCAGATCAGGCCCGGCATATTCACTGCTATCTTATTATCATTCGGACGTGGAATTGGAGATGTAGCTTCGGTGCTTTTCACTGCAGGTTTCAGCGATAACATACCCACATCCTTACATCAGCCTGCGGCAACATTACCGCTTGCCATCTTTTTCCAGTTAAGCAGCCCGGTAGAAGAAGTGCAGGGGCGAGCTTACGCTTCAGCCTTAATCTTAACTGTAATTGTACTTCTCATAACCGTTTTATCGGCTTTACTGGCTGAACGGTTCTCTAAAAACAAAATCTAAACATGACCAATAATCCACATATAAGCATACAACATTTAAATGTCCAGATCGGTGACCACCAGATCCTGAAAGACATTACTATTAATATCCCTAATAAAAAAGTCGTATCCATCATCGGCCCATCCGGGTGCGGTAAAACCACTCTATTAAAATCTTTTAACCGCTTACTGGATGATACTGATGATGTGAAGATTACGGGCAAAGTACTGGTAGATAACGAAAATATTTATGATCCGAATGTAGAAGTAACACACATCCGTAAAAAGATGGGGTTACTTTCACAGCGTCCCTATCCCCTGCCCATGTCTATTTATGACAATGTGGCTTATGGCCCACGTATACATGGCATACGTAAAAAAACCGACTTAGATGAAATTGTAGAAACCCAGTTAAAAGCTACCGGCTTATGGAACGAAGTAAAAGACCGGCTCAATGCCCCGGCCACACGCTTATCCATAGGTCAGCAGCAGCGTTTATGTCTTGCACGAGGATTAGCCGTGGAGCCTGAGATCATCCTGGGCGACGAATCTACCTCAGCACTTGATCCCACTTCTACAAGCATTATTGAAGACCTTTTCATTAAGCTTAAGGAGAAATATACCATCGTGCTGGTAACACATATTCTTAGGCAGGCAAGACGTGTATCAGACTACATCATATTCATTTATATGGGTAAGATCATTGAATTCGGCCCTACTGAAGAACTGCTGCTAAATCCAAAAGAAGAGTTAACCAAGGAATATGTGAAAGGATTTATTAGTTAATTCGGATTTCGGATTTTCAATTTCGGATTTAAAGCTAGAATGGGATTCCTTTCGAAATCCAAAATTTCACTATAATTCCCACCAATTAGCTATAATTTATTAATATTGGGCGTTGCAATATTAATATAGCTAATGGCCCGTAATTACCACCGAATTGTTATCAAAGTTGGCTCCAATGTTTTAACTCAAAGTGACGGGTTGCCCGATCTTAGGCGGATAAGTCATTTGGTTGAACAGATGGCTGCCATCAAAAAGCGGGGTTGTGAAGTTATTCTTGTTTCATCGGGCGCAGTAGCTTCCGGTCGCAGTATGATAACTATTTCTGAAAAGTCGGATGCTGTGGCTATGCGGCAATTATTGGCATCAATTGGCCAGGTAAAACTTATTAATACCTATTCTAACCTATTTAGCCAATATGATATGCTTTGCTCGCAGATATTGGTTACTAAAGAGGATTTCAGGGACAGGCTGCATTATTTGAATATGCGTAATTGTCTTGAAGTTTTGCTACAGCACCAGGTAATACCGGTTGTGAATGAGAATGACGTGGTATCGGTTACTGAGTTGATGTTTACGGACAATGATGAGCTGGCCGGAATGATCGCAGCTATGCTAAATGCACAGGCTTTGATCATTCTAACTAACGTTGATGGTATTTATGACCGCGATCCTAAACTGGCAGGATCAAAGCTTATAGAAGAGATAGAAGGTACAACTGCCGACTTTTCTTCATTTATAACCTCAGAGCGTTCTCAGTTTGGACGTGGTGGAATGATCACTAAATCTACCATGGCTCAAAAAACAGCCCAACTGGGTATTGCCGTGCATATTGCCAATGGCACAAAGGATAATATTCTGACGGATGTATTGGACGGAAAAGCGCCGCACACGAGGTTCACACCGGATAAATCAAAATCGGGTAAGAAAAAATGGATAGCTCATTCGGCACATACAGCAACAGGTTCAGTACGGGTAAATGAGGGCGCTAAAATTGCATTAACATCAAGTAAAGCAACCAGCTTGCTGCCTATCGGCATTACCAGGGTTCTTGACGATTTTAATAAAGGTGAGATCATTAAACTTTTTGATGAGCACGACAAGCTGATCGGTTTAGGTATTGCTGAATATAGTTCGGATAAGGCAAAGGAAAGAATAGGTCAAAAAAAGCAGAAGCCGCTGGTACATTATGATTATCTTTATCTGCAAGGCTGAGAACAAATATGGATTACCAGGAATACTTTGAAAGCGCACTTACTGCGGGAAGAAATATCATCAACATATCGTCTGAAACTATTGTTGCTGTGCTGAATGAT
>JBQCEA010000326.1:0-7764 GCA_051960695.1 Mucilaginibacter sp.
GAATCGATAAAAGCAGCACTGGATGATACCGTTGCAGCCCTGATACTGGAGCCTTTTATTTTTGAAGCACCTGCACCGGGCTTTTTGCAGGAATTAGCTGCTGTATGCAAAGAAAATGGAACACTGCTCATCTTCGATGAAATGTGGACTGGCTTCCGTATTGCTATTGGTGGCGCACAGGAATATTTCAATGTAAAACCCGATCTGGCTGTTTACTCAAAAGCCTGTGCCAATGGCATGCCCGTAGCATTTCTTACCGGACGCGCAGATGTAATGGAACTGTTCAACTCTCAGGTTTTCAGTTACACAACTTTCGGCGGCGAGGCATTATCGCTGGCGGCTTGTGTGGCAACGATCAATGAGTTGATCGATAAAAATGTTCCTCAATATCTCGACGAAAAAGGCGCTTTGCTGAAAGATGGGTACAACCAGATAGCAGCTGAAAGTGGGATGGATAAATACACCAAATGCATCGGCTTCAATTGCCGCACAATGGTGACATTCACTCCCGAGGCAGGCAACGGACTTGAATTAAAAGCCCTGATGCAGCAGGAAATGATCAAACGGGGTGTACTATGGGGAGGCTTCCATAATATGTGCTATACCCATACCGATGAGGATATCAATTATACGCTGTCGGCTTACCGCGACGTAATGCCAATCATAAAAGAAGCTATTGAAAGCGGAGATATAAGAAAATATATGAAAGGCGAGCCTTTGGAAGCTGTGTTCCGCAAGGTAAGCAACTACAATATTAAACCCAGGGTAACTGTAGCAGGCTAATAATGGACTTATTCTCATTACAGCAAAAAACGGCCATTGTTACCGGTGCCTTAGGGCTGATAGGCAAAAAACATTGTGAAGCATTGGCCCTGGCAGGCGCAAACGTAGTAGTAGCCGATGTTGACAATGAAAAGTCTAAACAGTTTGCACAGCAACTGGGCGATAAACATATGGGCATCGGCATTGATGTGACGGATAAAGCATCGGTTATCAACGCCTTAAAAGAGATACAGAAGCGATACGATACAATAGATGTACTGGTGAATAATGCAGCTATAAACGATATGTTCGAAAATCCTGCAATGGCAAAGGACCTGTCGGCTTTTGAAAATTACCCGTTGGAGGCATTTCAAAAGTCGCTTGATGTGAACGTGACGGGAGTATTTTTATGCTCACAGGTATTGGGGTCGGCCATGGCGCAACAAGGCAGAGGGAGTATTATCAATATTGCATCTACCTATGGTATGGTTGGCCCCGATCAGAGCATCTATCGCAATGAATGCGGCGAACAGACCTTTTATAAATCAGCTGCCTACCCGGTAACCAAAGGCGCTATAATCAATTTCACACGCTTTTTAGCTGCTTACTGGGGCGATAAAGGAGTGCGTGTAAATACACTTTCTCCGGGAGGTGTTGAGAACGGGCAAAACGAATTCTTTATAAATAATTATTCAGCAAAGACATTACTGGGCCGCATGGCCACTGCATCCGACTACCAGGGGGCATTGATATTCCTTGCCAGTAACGCTTCGGCTTATATGACAGGGGCTAACCTCGTGGTTGACGGCGGCTGGACAGCTATTTAAAAATTAACATCATGGAAGCAATTTTAAAAGACAAGGCATCAAAGATCAAATTACTGATCACCGACTGCGACGGCGTATTAACAGATGGTGGTGTTTACTATGGGGAAGATGGCGAAAACCTGAAAAAATTCAACATCCGTGATGGCATGGGTGTGGAGCGTTTACGTAAGCTGACCGGTATAGAAACAGCTATCATCACCGGCGAAAGATCACCCTCGCTGGTAAAAAGAGCCGAAAAATTACAGATCACCGAACTTCATTTATTTGCCAAAGACAAGCCTGCGGTTCTAAATGAAATACTAATGCGTCTGCAACTCAATAAAGAGGAAGTTGCTTACATCGGCGATGATCATAATGATATCGACGTCATGAAAATGGTTGGCTTCACGGCCAGCCCTGCAGATGCATTATCTGCAATAAAAGAACGTGTTGATTATGTATGCCACAATAAAGGCGGCGAAGGTTGTTTCAGGGAATTTGCCGAGCTGATCATCGATATGAAGAGTCCTATTGCATCAATGCTGAACAGGAATAATGGCATTACACTCAGTAACGGCCGGCGGATAGGGAAAGGCGAACCGTGCTACATTATTGCTGAGATCGGCATTAACCACAACGGCTCACTGGAGATTGCTAAAAAACTGATCGATGAAGCAGTAGCAGCAAAGGTTGACGCGGTTAAATTTCAAAAGCGTACCCCTGAAATTTGTGTACCTAAGGATCAGTGGGAAGTAATGCGCGATACCCCTTGGGGGCGAATGACCTACATCGATTACAAGCGTAAAACCGAGTTCGGTATTGCCGAATATGCAACCATCGATCAGTACTGTAAAAAGGCTGGTATAGATTGGTTTGTATCTACCTGGGACGTGCCTTCGGTTGATTTTATGGAACAGTTTGACACCGTTATCTATAAACTGGCTTCGGCTTCGCTAACAGATCTCGCACTGATAGAACGCATATTGGAAACCGGCAGACCGCTGATGCTTTCAACCGGTATGTCAACTATGAAAGAGATCGAGAATGCGCTGGCATTTATCAATGCTTTCAGTCCGGATTACCCCTTGTTTGTAGCCCACTCAACATCGGCATACCCATGCAAACCTGAGGAGCTTAATCTTAAGATGATCCAGACACTGGAAAACAAATTCCCGGGTATACCGATCGGCTATTCAGGCCACGAAACAGGTTTGGCTACTACGGTTGCAGCCGTTGCAATGGGCGCAACTTTTGTGGAAAGGCATTTTACGCTCGACCGCGCCATGTGGGGATCGGACCATGCTGCCTCTGTTGAGCCACAAGGCTTCCAGCGGTTGGTACGGGACATTAGGGATGCGGAAACAGCTGCAGGCGACGGCATAAAAAGAGTTTATGAATCGGAATTGGCCCCGATGAAAAGGCTAAGGGTCAATATCAGCGACGAGTATAAAGAAAAGCCTTTGGTAAAATAGATGTCGCAGGAAAAGGTAGTAGTAATAACCACATCGATATTAGCTGTTTGGGCGATTTTTATTATCGCCTGGGAACGTATTGCGCCTTATCGTAAAGGATTACCATTCTTCAGGGAAGGTTTTTGGGTCGACCTGGTTTGGTATACCATCATCCAAAGCTATTTTCTCAAGATCGTGATATTCGACTATATCATTATGCCCCTGCAAAAGAATTTTGACTGGTCGAGTATCCAATTCGTTAAGCATTGGTCGGTACCCGTACAGGTGCTGTTCTTCCTGGTAACGCACGACCTCTACATCTATCTTTTTCATAGGTTCCAGCATTCAAATAAACTCTTTTGGCGTATCCACGAGGCGCACCATTCGGACAAGGAGGTCGATTTCTTAGCCGGATCGCGCTCGCATGTGCTGGAGATCATCATCAATCAAACTATAGAGTTCGCACCTATTATTATTTTAGGCGCCGACCCTATGATAGTGCCCATTAAAGCCTTATTGGATGCTATGTTTGGCATGTTTATCCATGCCAACATCAACGTAAAAATGGGCAAGCTGAAGTATTTCCTTAATTCGCCCGAACTGCACTTATGGCATCACGCCAACTATCACCAGGTGTTTTATGCCAATTTCGCTACCAAGTTTTCCGTATGGGATTATTTGTTCGGAACGGCTTATGATCCGGGGCATTGTCCGGGTGATAAACCCGAAAATTGGGGATTGTATTATGATTACCCTAAAGATTACTTTCTGCAGCATGCCTTCTCTGTAAAGCGCTTTGATGAAAAGAGCTTATTGCGGTATAAATGGTTTGCCTGGTATTATAACTTGCGGCCACGAATGATTACATTTATAAAACGGCTATGGAAAAGCAAGGCCAATGTGAAGCAAAATAACCTGCAAAACAATGCTGTCCTATCACCTGTAGAAGTAATTGAGGAAAACAAATTATCGCGTTAAACAGATAAACTTTGGCCTGGATATATGTAATGATCGCCGCCGCGTTTGAGGCCGCGTGGACATTCTCGCTCAAATTCATGAAATTCAGCGACCTGAAACAATTAAAGTTCGGGTCGCTGTTAGGCTTACACCAGGGATTGCCGGTTATATTACCGTTTATCGGCTACATCGTATTCGGCATTGGCAACATTTACTTTTTCTCGTTAGCCATCAAGCAACTACCCGTAGCTACCGCTTATGCGGTTTGGACAGCAGTAACACTCGTGCTGATCAAATTTTCAGAAATGACGTTCTTTGGGCAGCGGCTTTCATGGGCCGAAACCTTCTTTATGCTGATGATCATGACCGGCATCCTCGGCCTTAAATATTATGGTTTACAGCCAAAATAATCAGCTATCTGTCATTATCGTTTCGGTGTGGTGTATGCTTTTTGTGAGAATGTTTGTAAAACTTATCCTCATCAAAATGATCATGGTCGTAAAATTTATCCCTGTTGTAGGAATGATCATGAACTGTTGTCCCGTCCGGACCAGACTTTTCAAATATCTTCCTGATTGCCATTTCTATATCCGGCGAAAGATGGTCCTTTTCATAAAGCGGTAGGGCATTCAGCTGGCCAATACTTACACCGGGCAATACAACTACGTTGCCATCATAAGCAGGATCGTACGGGTCGTGCTTTTTGTCATGGTCGCCGTCACGGTTAACCTGTATCACACTCTTTTTATAGTCGTGTTTGCTATATAATTCGGCAATGCCAATAGGTATCAGCACTCTCCGGCCTTCATCCAGGTGAAGCTCGTTACCATTCATATCTACAACCAGGTATCTTACCTTGCGCGATTGCGGGTTAAATAAAAGTTCGTGCACTGTGCCAATTCCCAAACCGTCGCCGGTTTTTACATCCCATCCTTTAATATTAGGTTCGTCGTCAACTATCTCGAATTTACTGCCACCCAGCTCCTCCAGGTGACCGTAAGTATGTTCTTCAAAAGCCATTGTATTCAGTTTTTTATGGTTATGCAACATTGCCGCTTAAATAAGGGATCATAGCCGCATGGGGGTTATATACCTTAAAATAATAGACAGCCGCTGCAATGATGATGAGCACTATAATAAGCCAGAGCCACCAATAGCTCCTGCTTCTTGGTTTTACTTCTAAATGAGCCATAATTTTTGCGTTTATAAATTAAAGCATTCGGCAAGGGCGGCCGATTAACACTTTAGTTATAAAGCAAATAGAAGCACGATAAGTTTTTATTTTTTTCTCAACAGGAAAATATGTTGAGGATTTAGCGAGCAGAACATGTTACTAACTATTAAATTGCCGCAGATGATGATCGGCATGTTTGTAAACCATGTAACCCACCTGCTCCCTGGTCATTTTGCCAAAAAACGGATGTACAAACCCAGAATAGGAGAGGTCATCATAACGGCCGATAGACTTTACCCATTTTGCTTTTTCAGCAGCAACGTCGCCGTTGTCTTTAATGATGAATTCGGGCAGCGAGGGTAAATTTTTCTTCGAGGGTTCGTCTTTCAGCATATCCCTCAACGCGATACGTCCGAATATAAGTCCCAAAAACTTGCGTTTAAATTTTACTTCGCCAAACGCCATTTCATCCCATAAAGAACAGTGCTTCAGCATCTGATAAACATTCATCTTACCCCACAGCGCGGTACTGTTTTCGCTAAGCGAATTGATACGGGCTATCAGTTCATCACGGGTTGCCTGGTCGTAAACTGTTTTCATAAAAGCGGGTCGTTTTACCTCAAAGCTATGAATAAATATATATGATGAAAGGGGTGAAATCAGGCAATTTATAGGGCTGAATGCGGCGACAGGCCTATTTAACAGCTTAGGTAAAATTAAACCATTTTCTTTTCATTTTACCTTTAAGAAGAGTGCCTGTGTGCCAATCCCTTGCAAGTACAATGTTATTATTCATCAACACAGCTTCGAGCGGTTGTTTGCCAATATTGCATGTGTATTTGACTTCAAGGTTTTTATTTATCCCTATAACATCTCCATTAAATGGTCGGGCAACAATACATATATCTTTCTTCAAATCAAAGCTGATACTTCCAACGAATTGTGAAGTGTGTTCGGAAGCTTTCTGCAATTTCTTAACTCTTTCAATTTTCCAATTCTTTAGCTTGACTATTGTATCATAATCTGCAACCCAAATTTCGTTGTTCTTTGTAATTGGTTGTGGATTACCGTATCTACCTGCCAAGCCAACTTTTTCAATGAAAGTATTTTGATTTAAGCTATACCTATAAAGAGATCCGTCCCTCTGAACAGAAAAAATTAATTCATCATTGATTTCTATAACGCTGGTTAACCCCTGATATCCGAAATCAAAATCACCTTCTGTATACCATTTGATCTTGCTATCTTCTAAACTGATAATGCCGTCTAATATTCTCAATAAATGAAAACCAAATTTGGCATTTAAGTGTAAGCCACCTATATAATATCTTGGCACAAATTTTAAAAACGAAATATCGCCCGATGAAGTAACTTTAAAATTGTCAAACGAGGTTTTATAATACTCTTTATGAGGATTATTAAAGTGGTGAACAGTGATTTCTATTTTAGACGTATTGTAGTGATGAACTACGGAGAAATACCCATCCTTACCTTCAGTAAGAGTTAAATATTGTGACTCGGACAATTTAATAATTTCAATGTCTGCTTTAATTCCGTCATAAACCCATAAATTCCCTTTATCAACCCAGCCTAAATTTGAAATTACTTTTTGAATAGCCTCGTTAAATATCATTATAATGGATAAAAGTGACCAAAACCAAAGCGATGCGCGTCGCGCATATTATTTATCTGCAAGCATGTCAACCAATTGATTTTTGGGCAGATCGTGCCCATTATTTCGGCGAGCCATAATAATTAAATATAAAGCGTTTGAATGTTTCACAAATGCTATTTCCATTGGAATCTCTGTAACAGGATCACCTTCGTCTGTGTCATTGGTTTTCGCCCATATTGCTGCTGTATCAGATTTGTCATACTTAATAAAAAAAGTCTTAAATTCAGAATAAAGTCCTAAGACATTTTTATTATTAGCAACCGTATCAGTCTTATCACCAATCAAAGTTACTCGCATATGCGATGGATGATGATCACCTGGTTTAAGATACATATTGAAAATACCTGAAAAGGTTGACCAAGGTATATTATTAATATCCAAATGATCATTATTAGAACGTGAAATAAGGTCTTTCAATGTAGTATCTTTCGGCACCGTTAGTTTAAAAACTGTAACATTATATCGCCTGTCTAAGTACGAAAAGGCTGAAATCGGATTTGGAGTATTAATCCCTTGGGTTTCATTAGCAATCAAATTCTTTTTATTATTATCCTTAAACAAACTCCAAATATCCTTGGGCGCATAATCTATCTTAATCTTATACTCGGGATATTTAATGGCGTATTCATTGTGATAAATTAAAAATCCAATAAATATAACTACGATTATAACAGTAATTATTTTGGACTTCGTAATCTCTATTTTATATTTTTTCATTGGGTACCTAAGCCATTTAGAATTACAGTCAGACGATTCTGTTACTTCTTATTAAATACTTTAGCCACGCCACCACCAATCAGCCCACATATAGCAGCAAGCCCCGTCACGAATATTATAGTTGTGATCCAAACTATGATAGTAGGATCATTTTCAATACCGCCGGTGTTCGCTTTTAAAAGTTTCGAAATTTCCCAGCCAATTGTCGAATCAAAAAGCCCA